>JAEUJR010000803.1 GCA_016793585.1 Archangium sp. | reverse complement strand
GGCTCGAAGCGGAACTCGAGCAGCTTCTCGGCGCGGTCGAAGACGACGAGCGTGGGCGAGACGACGAGGTTCGCGGCCTTGAGCTCGGCGGCGTCGGTGGCGCTGAGCTCTCCGAGGTGAATGCCGTGCATGAGCGCGTCGACCCCGGCGCGTGCGGCTCGCAGCGCGTGCACCGCCGTGTCGATGTGCGCGACGGCTTTCGCGCCCTTCTCGTGCGCGCGCGTCACCGTCGCCTTCACGAGCTCGGGCGGCATCGTCTGCGCGTTGAGGGGCACGCTCGCGATGGCCAGCTTGATGTGGTGCGCGCCGTTGTGCATTCGCCAGTCGACGGCGGCGATGGCTTCGACCTCGGTCGAGATGGGCCCCGCGAAGCGCTGATCGGCCGCCAGGTTCGCCGGCCACGGGTAGAGGATGTTCACCATCGACGTCGGGTAGCCGTCTTTGAGTGAGACGATCTGGCCCGAGTACCAGAAGCGCGGCCCCAGCCATGACGCTTCTCCCTGCGACTTCCACAGCGCCTTGAGCTTCTCGAGCTCGCCGCCCGCGTCCATCGCGCTGGTGATGCCCGAGGCGAGCAGCGCGCGGGCGTTGTGTGCTTCGTCGGGCCACGCGACGGCCCACGGCGGCGCCGGGCTGCCCGTGAGGTGAACGTGAAAGTCGACGTAGCCGGGAATGAGCGTCTTGCCCGCGCCTTCGATGACGCGGGCTCCCGTCACGTCGGTGCCCGTCGGCGCGATGGCGGTGATGCGGCCGTCGTCGACGCGCACGTCTTGATGCTCGAGCGCCGTGGTGCCCGTCGAGGTGAAGACCCGCACGTCGCGAAAGATGGTGACGGCCGCAGGTGCGCTCTCACGTTTGACGAGCTGCGGGTAGCGATGGGTGGCGGGGCAGCCCAGCAACGCGATCGACGTGAGCAACATCAAGGAGCGCATGGCGCGGCACCGTAGCAGTGACGATCGCCAACGCCCTGTCCCACGTGTGCGGTGTGTGTGCGCGGTGGAATTTTCGGTTGCTGCCGTCTTCGCCCTCTACAATCGCGCGGTCTCTCCCTCCCGGAGGCTCGTTGCTCTCACTGCTCGTCGCAGGCGTGCTCAGCGCGCCCGGCTTCGGAGTGCGTCTCGACGTCGGCGCCGAAGTGCCTGTCAGTCAGCCGCAGGCCACGTACTTTGGAGTCGGGTACGGCGGCGCCGTGACGGCCGAGCTCGCGCTCTTGCCAGTGCTCGATCTCGAAGCGCAGGTCGGTTGGTTGTCATTGCCCGCGACGAGCGCCGCCCCCATCACCGGCAATGGAACGCTGCTCACCGTCGGGGCGGGGGCGCGGCTTCGCCGGCCGCTCGAGCACAACCTGGTCATTCCGTGGGGCGAGCTGTTGTTGAACTACGGCAACTCGGGCGGCGGTCGTTTTCCTCTCACCGTGACGGCGGGCGTCTCGTTCAAGCCGACCTCGACGGGCTTTCTCGTCGGGGTGTTCGGCCGCTTCCAGCAGGTGTTCGCGCTGGCAGCCGCCGAGCCCGGCTTCGAGTCGTTCAACGCCACGCTCGTCTCGTTCGGGGTGTCGCTCGAGTACCTGCACGTACCCGCGCCGCCCGATGGCGATGGTGACGGGGTGGTCGACGACGAAGACAAGTGCCCCGAGGTGGCTGGCCCTGCGACTCCCGACGGCTGCCCGCCCAGCGCGCCACCGCTCGTGAGCGGCGACAGCGATGGCGACGGCGTGCCAGACGACATCGATCGCTGCGCGGACAAGGCGGAAGACAAAGACGGCTTCCAGGACGATGACGGCTGCCCTGACCTCGACGACGACGGCGACGGCGTGCCCGACGCGAAAGACGGCTGCCCGAAGCTCGCCGGCAAGGCAGAGACGAAGGGCTGCCCCGACCAGGACGGCGACTCGGTGCCCGACCCCGACGACGCGTGCCCCACGGTCGCAGGCAAGGTCGAGAACAAGGGCTGCCCCACCTACAAACAGATCAAGGTCACCGAGCAGAAGATCGAGATCGGTCAGAAGATCTTCTTCGCGTTCGGCACCACGAAGATCCTCCCGAAGAGCGACCCGCTGCTCGACGAGGTGGCGCAGGCGCTCAAGGACCGGGCGGGCATCTGCGTGCGCGTCGAGGGCCACACCGACAACAAGGGCAGTCGTGAGCAGAACATGACGCTCTCAGAAGGCCGCGCCGCCGCGGTGCGCGACTACCTGCTCGTCACGGGCGTCGACTCGGCGCGGCTCACGGCGAAGGGCTACGCCGACACGCTGCCCATCGACTCCAATGGAACGCTCGAGGGCCGCGAGAACAATCGGCGCGTCGAGTTCGTGATCATCCCCTGCGCGGAGGTCAAATGAAGCGAGTCCTCGTTCTGCTCGTGTCGGTCGGAGCGTTTGGCTGCGCGGAGTCCATCAACCGGTTTCCCATCGACGCGGGGTCGACGGTCGTCTGTGGCACGGGCACCACGCAGTGCGGTGACGCCTGCGTCAGCACCAACGTCGATGACAAGAATTGCGGCGCGTGTGGCAAGGCGTGTGGCGCGACCGAGGGGTGTGGCGGCGGCCGCTGTCTGCCGAAGAACTGCAGCGAGGCGAACTGTGCCACCGACCAGGTGTGCGCGAACTCGATGGTGTGTCAGCAGAAGGCGTGTGTCGGGGTGACCTGCGGCGCGAATGAGACGTGCACCGACGGGCGGTGCGTCACCCGTGACTGCGGAGCGACGACCTGTGGTGCTGGCTTCGTGTGCAAGAATGGCGGCTGCGTCGACGTCACGTGTGCAGGGGTGACGTGCCAGGGCTCGAACGTCTGTGTGAATGGTTCGTGTTTTCCGCCGACGTGTCCGAACGCGACGTGCAGCGCGAGCCAGGTGTGTGTCGGAATGACGACGTGCACCGAGCGGCCCTGCGTGGGCATCTCGTGCGCCATGGGGACCGTCTGCGTGGCCGGAGCGTGCAAGCCCGAGTCGTGCGGAGCGACTCCATGCCCGATGGGGCAGGCCTGCGTGTCGGGCGTGTGTACCGACGTGAACTGCCAGGGCGTCACGTGCCCTTCAGGCCGCGTTTGCGTGCGTGGCGCGTGCGTGAACCCCATGGCCATGGGCAGCCCGTTCGGCGACTTCTCGAGCGGCAGCACCCTGGGTGCGTCGGTGATGTCGAACGGTACGCATCAGAACCAGGGCGTGCTGGGTGACTCCACCCCGCCGTCGGAGCCACCGTCACAGTCGAACGGCACGCACACGAACCTGCCAGGACAGATCTCGAACCTTCGCTGAGGGAGGCACATGAAGCGACTCTCACTCGTGCTCATCGGTGCGCTCGCAGGGTGTCCGACACCACCCGTATCGACCGATGGCGGGGCGCCCGTCGTCTGTGGAACGGGCGCGACCGATTGTTCGGGCACCTGCGTCGACGTGAAGCTCGACGACTCGAACTGCGGCGTCTGCGGCAAGAAGTGCGCCTCGACCGAGGCCTGCGCAGGGGGGCAATGCCTGCCACGAAACTGCTCGTCGGCCAGTTGCGGTGTGGATCAGGTCTGCGCCAACGCCTCTGTCTGTCAGCAGAAGAGCTGCGTCGGTATCACGTGTGCCGCGAACGAGACGTGTAGCGAAGGAAAGTGTCAGACGCGTGATTGCGGCCAGGTGACGTGTGCTCCCGGCTCAGTGTGCAGGAATGGCGCGTGTCTCGACGTCGCGTGTTCAGGCGTCAACTGTAGCGGTGGGAGTGTCTGCCTTAATGGTCAGTGCTTTCCGCCGACGTGCATCGATTCGACGTGCAGCTCGGCCCAGGTCTGTGTGGGCACGACGTGCACCGAGCGGCCCTGTGTCGGCGTCTCGTGCCCCATGGGGCGGGTCTGCGTCGCGGGGGCATGTCAGCCCGAGTCCTGTGGCATCACGCCGTGCCCGATGGGCCAGGCGTGCGCGTCGGGAACGTGCGTCGACGTGGCGTGCCGCGGCGTCACCTGCGCGTCGGGGCGTACCTGCGTTCGGGGCACCTGCGTCAACCCGATGATGCCGGGTGGTGCAGCGCCTTTCGGTGGTCTGGGGAGTGGAAGCACGCTGGGCGCGTCGTCGATGTCGAACGGCACGCATCGCAACGAAGGGGTGCTCGGTGACTCGACGCCCCCGTCGGAGCCGTCGACGCAGTCGAGTGGAACCCACACGAATCAACCCGGTCAGGTTTCGAACGTTCGCTGAGTTTGTCTGTCTCTCGAGAAGGAGCGCCGCATGGTGAAGAGAGTCTTCGTGGCAGTGCTGATGATGTGTCCCGCGGTGGTGCTGGCCCAGGCGCCGCAGTTGCTCGGCTATCAGGGGCGACTGGTGAAGACCGATGGAACGCCTGAGTCTGGCAACGCGCAGATGCGGTTTGGTCTGTTCGGTACAGAGACCGGTGGCTCGTCGCTCTGGGAAGAGACCCAGGCCGTCAGCATCACGCAGGGGTACTACTCGACGTACCTGGGGCGCATGACGACGTTCCCCGCGACGCTCTTCGACACGGGCACGCTGTGGCTCGAGGTCTCGGTGCAGGCGCCGGGTGACACGCAGTTTCGCACGATGACGCCGCGCCAGCGGGTCGGGTCGGTCGCGTTCGCGCTCAACGCGCGCAGCGTGAAGGGCGGAACGGTCGATGCGACGAGCGTCTCGGTCAATGGAACGCAGGTGATCGACTCGAACGGCAAGCTGACCGCCGCTGCTGGGTACACGGCTGGCCCGGGCATCAGCATCGACGGCACCACGCGCGCCATCTCGGTGAACTCGAGCGGGTGCAACACCGGCCAGGTGCTGCAATGGAATGGGTCGAGCTGGCAGTGCGCGACGGTCAGCGGCACGGGCGGAGGCATCTCGGGCGTCTCGGGAACGGCGCCCATCACCGTGACGAATGGAGCCACGGCGCCAGTCGTCTCCGTCAGCGTTGGGACGACTGCCGGCACGGTCGCTGCGGGTAACGACAGTCGGTTCGGCAATGCGACGTCCATCGGCGGGGTCCCGGTTGGGGTTGGCTCCCCTGTGAGTGGCCAGGTGCTCGGCTTCGATGGTTCCAGTTGGGTGGGCGTCACTCCGGCAAGCGGAGTCACGTCGCTCCTGACTGGTGCGGGCCTGACTGGCG
>JAEUJR010000751.1 GCA_016793585.1 Archangium sp. | reverse complement strand
GAGCTTCGTGTACAGGCGATCGAGCGCCGAAGCGGCGTCGCGATCGAGCACGTCACGCGCGACCACCTGCCGCCAGTTGAGCGCGGCACGATCGAGATCCTCGAGCTTCGACTCCGAGAGCAGCGCGGCTTCACGCTCGAGCGTCGTACGCCCTGCCGGGTCAGTCTCGATGGAGGCCAGGCGCTCGATGATGGGCACCAGGTCCCACCACTCTTCGCGGGCACGGTGCAGGCGCTGCAACGCCTTGAGGGCGTCTTGATTCTTCGCGTCGAGCGCGAGCACCTTGTGCAGCTGCCCGACGGCCTTGTCTTGATCGTTGAGCTTGCGCTCGTAGGTGTCGGCGAGCTCGCGGTGCAGCGCGATCGCGGCCGGGCCAGCGCCAGCGTCGACGATCTCCTGCAGCACCTCGGCGTAGCTGTCGATGGCGTCGGCGTCTTCGGCGGCCTGCTTCGTGAGGAGTCGCAGCGCGGTGTCGTCGGGCGTCACGCGCACGGCCTGAGCGAGCGAGGCGAAGGCCTGCTCCGGCTGCCGCAGGTGCATCGTGTGAATCTCGGCGGCGCGCTTGAGCGCGTTCACTTTGTCGACGGAGTCACGCGCAGCTTCGGAGATGACGTGCAGCGCAGAGACCTGCTTGCGGTGATCGTTCGCGTGTTCGTACGCGAGCAGCACGGCGCGCGCGGCAGCCTCACGGTGCGTCTGATCGGCGAGCAGGTTCTCGAGGGCCGCGATGGCGTCTGCGTCTGAGGGCTTCGCCTTGAGCACCTCGGCATAGCGGGCGATCGCCTCGGCCTTGTCGCCCAGCGCCGTCTCGAGCACCCGCGCCCGCGCCACGCTCAACGCAGACGCCTTGTCCTTGTCGCCGGCCTGCTCGTAGAGCGCGATCAGCCGCGCCTGCACCTGGGTGAGCTCCTGCATCTGGCCGGCCTGCTCGAGCAGCGCGGCCACCTTCGGCAGGTTCTCGAGCTCGGGCGCACCGAGCCGAATCGCTTCTGACAACGCCGCCGCCGCTTCACGCGGGCGCTGCAGCTCGCCGTTCACCTTCGACAGCTGCAGGTACACCACGCGCTGCTCGTCGCCCGTGAGGTGCGAGGCCAGCTGGCGAAGGGTCTGATCGGCCTCGGCGAAGCGCCGGGTGGTGAGCGCGAGCGTCGAGGTTCGGGTGAGCAGCTCGATCGACTCGGGCTGCCGCTGCAGCGCCGTCTTGAGCGCGAGGAACGCGTCGTCGGTCGCCTGCGCCTCTTCGGCCAGCTGCGCCGCTTCGATCAGCATCGACACTGCAGGCGCGGGCTCGGTCACCTTCGTCGACAGCTCCGAGAGGAACCGCGCGAGATCCTGCTGGGCCTTGAGCTCTCTCGACAAGCGAGCCGCTTCGACGCGGAACGCACCATCGAGCGGGTCGAGCTGCAGCCCTCGCAGGCGGAAGTCGAACGCGCCGCGAAGATCCATCAGGCGCTTCTCGGTCGTCTCGGCGAGCAACGAGAGCAGCGTCTTGGTCTCGTCGCGATCCTGCGCGGAGTTCAGCTGCACCAGCAGCGACGCGACCTGCCGCTGAAAGTCCCCTGCCCTCGCATAGACGGGCGCGAGCGCGCGAGAGATGTCGATGGGCCGAATGCCCTGTGACGCGAGCCGCTCGAGGCCACCGACCACGGTCGCGTTCTCGATGCCCTCGTCGAGCAGGTTCAAGTACAGGCGCGAGGCTTCTTCCTTGCGGTTGAGGCGCTCGGCGAGCAGCTGCGCGAGGCGGGCACGCCACTCCTGACGTTCGGCCGCGGAGTCGGCCAGCGCCATCAGCCGCTCGGCCACGGTGGCGACCTCTTCCCACTGGCCAAGGTTCGCCGCAGCCGCGCCGAGCTTCTTCAGCGTCGGAACGCTGTCGGCGTCGAGCTCGAGGATCTTCCGGTACACGGCAGCAGCGGCGGAAGGGTCGGCAGCCGACGCTTCGAGCTTGCGCGCCTCGGCTTCGAGCTTCGAGCGCGGGTCTTGCGGCTGCTCGGCGAGCTGCTTGCGAATGAGCGACAGCGCGGCGACGGCGTCGGCGTCGTCACCGTGGCGCTTCTGCACCTCGAGCCAGGCCTCCTGCGCTTCTGCCGGGCGGTCGAGCGACTGCAGCAGCTGCCCCAGCGCCTTCCACAGGCCCGTCTGGGCGCCCGCCGGAGCCACCTGGGCCGCCCGCCGCAACGCGAGCGCGAGCTCGGACTGCTGGTTCGCACGAAAGGCGGCGTCTTTGAGCGCGGTGAGCAGCGTGGTGCGGCTCGGGTCGAGCGGGAGCGCGCACGAGAGCGCATGGAACGCACGCTTCGCGTCACCCGCGTCTTCGCACATCAGCGAGACGAACTCGCACATCGAGACACGCTCGTTCACCGGCTGCGGCGCCGAGATGCCCAGCTCGAACAGCGGCCATGCGTGATCGAGCTCGGAGCTGTCGGCGTAGACCTTGAGCAGCCGCCAGGCGACCTGCGCGTTGTTCGGGTCGACCTGAATGGCAGCCTCGAGGTGGCCGCGCGCCAGCTTCTCGTCTTTGAGCAGGCGGGTCGCGAGATCGGCCAGCGTCGTGCGCAGCGCGACCTGCGCGGTGCGGTCCTTCAGGGTCGCGAGGTGCTTGTCGAGAACCGCCACGCCCTCGGCCAGCTTGCCCTGACCGATGAGCAACTCGCTCGCGAGCTCGGCCGCGTCGGGCCGGGAGGGATCGATGCGCGTCGCCTGCTCGAACTCGGCGCACGCGCCCGCCGGGTCGTTCATGCGCGTGAGCAGCGCCTGGCCGATGCGCAGGTGCAGATCGACCTGCGCCACCTTGTCGCGCGTCTCACTGGCGAGCTTCGAGAACACCGTGAGCGCCACCCGCAGATCGCCCGACTTCTCGGCGACGTGCTCGAGCAGCTCGAGGGCATCGGGCATCGCCGGCCAGAGCGCGAAACAGCGATCGATTGCCTCTTTGATCTTCGCCACCGACGCGGGCTCGTAGAAGGCGAACAGCCGGGCCACCTGCAACGAGAGGCGAGCGGCTGCGCGCCGATTCTGCTCCTCGAGCGACGCCGTCTTCAGCGCTTTCACCTTCTCGCGCCAGACGTACTCGAGCTTGCCGAGATCTTTCTGGGCCTGCTGCGCGCGCGCATTCTTGCCGTCGATCGACAGGGCGCGAACGATCGCCTTCGTCGCGAGCGTGTGCTCCTGCGGGTTGGTGACGAGCGCCTCGGCGAAGGCGACGTAGTCTTCGAGCAGCTCGCGATCACCGAGGTGGGTGCGCTCGCGCTCGAGCGACTCATAGGCCGAGCCGAACCGGCCTTCTCCGAGCAGCACCGCGCGGGCCTTCTGGTAGCCGGCACGTTCGTGCGGAGCCGCGCGCGCCGCCAGCTGGTAGCAGAGCACCGCGCGATCGCGGCGGCTCAGCTTCGTCTCGTACAGCTCGCCGGCCTTCAGGTAGTGCGCAGAGGCGGCAGGCCCCGAAGAGATGAGGCCGAGCCGCTCGAGCACGTCGGCCAGCATCGCGAAGTCGTTGCGGCCCTCGGCGACGGCGCGCAACCCTTCGAGCGCTTCCCGCGCATTGGGTGAGTAGACGAGCGCGCGGCGGAACAGATCTTCGGCGCGCGGCGGTGACTTCAGGCGCTCGCGCGCGAGGTGCCCTGCACGCGACAACAGATGCGCAGCTTCGTCGGGCGTGGGGACCTCGCGGGAGCGGGTCTCGTACAGGCGGATCAGATCTTCGACGCGGCCAGACTTCTCGAGCGTGGCCTCGACTTCGCCAAAGCCTTTTTCCGTCTTCTCAGCGGCAGTGTCCGTCATGGAGAGCGGCGGGAATGTACCCTCCGCTCTCCGAGGAACGAACGCGAAACTTGGTCAG
>JAEUJR010000730.1 GCA_016793585.1 Archangium sp. | reverse complement strand
CGTCGAGCCCTTCACCCGACTTCGCGCTCACCGCGACGAGCGGCGCGCCCTCGAGGAACGTGCCCTGGGTGAGGCTGCGCAGCTCGGCTTCGAGCAGGTCGAGCCAGCCGTCTCCGAGCCCAGGGAGCAGGTCGGCCTTCGTCACCACGAGCACGCCGCGGCGCACGCCGAGCAACGAGCAGATGTCGACGTGCTCTCGTGTCTGCGGCATCACCCCTTCGTCGGCGGCCACCACCAGCAGCGCGAGGTCGATGCCTCCAGCGCCAGCCGTCATCGCCTTCACGAAGCGCTCGTGGCCCGGCACGTCGACGACGCCAAGCCGCTTTCCGCCGGGCAGGTCGAGGTGCGCGAAGCCGAGCTCGAGCGTGATGCCGCGCTTCTTCTCTTCGGGCAGGCGATCGGTGTCGATGCCCGTCAGCGCCTTCACCAGCGACGTCTTGCCGTGGTCGACGTGACCTGCGGTGCCGACGATCACGTCACACTCCGAGCACGACGTCGTCGCCGCCAGCGTCACCGCCACCGCCGCTGCGCGACTTCTTCTTCTTCGCGGCCTTCACGGGCTTCTGGGTCTCGAAGCGCTCGTCTTCGACGACGGCCTGATAGTCCCAGGGGAAGACGAAGAAGGTCTCGGTGGTGAACGCGGTGAAGTCGGGGCGCGCGCCTTTCGGGCGGGTGACGAGCGCGGCGGTCTTCACCTTCGACGCGCCGGCCGACTTCGCGAGGCGCGTGGCCATCTCGAGGCTGTCGCCCGAGGAGCAGATGTCGTCGACGACGAGCACGCGTTTGCCCGAGAGTTCTTTCGGCATGTCGTCCGACAGCCCGGCAGGCAGGCGCGTCTCGCTGTCACGGCTGCGGCGCGTGAGGCGCACGGGGAAGAACTCGACCTTGAGGGCGCTGGCGACGGCACCACCGACGAAGACGCCGCCGTGCGCGATGCCGACGACGGCCTCGGGCTTGAAGCCCACGGCCTTGCGGGCGAGCTCCTGCACCTGGCGATCGAACTCGGCCCACGAGAGCTCCTGCGCGGCGTGGCGAGAGAACGAGCGATCGCCCAGCACGGCCTGCGAGGCGAACGGCATGCCTCCCGAGGCGCCGAACACGTCACCTTCGCCATTCGAAGGCGCGGCGACGTTCTTCTTCTTCACGACGGTCTTCTTCTTCGTGGCCTTCGACTTCTTCACCCGCGACATCACGTCCTCCCCACTCACGGCGCGCACGAATCGACGTTCACCGCACCACGCGTGGTGGTGATGCGCATGCCACCGACGCGGCAGCTGGTCGTCGCCGGACACGTGGAGGTGGCCGTGCACGCTTCGAAACACATGCTGCCCGAGCCGGTCGACGGGCTCTGCAGCGTTCCACACAGGCCACTGGCGCACTCGGTGTCGCCGAAGCACGTCTGACCGGCCTGTTTGATTCCGATTCCCTTCGCCTGACAGCGCAGCGAGAGCGCGTTGGCTCCTGCGGGCTCGACCATCGGCGCGCAGACGACGCCACCGTCACCATCGCAGTCGGCGTTGGTGGTGCAGCCGCGGCCCGTGCAGAACGAGCGCTGGAGCAGTCGGTCATCGGCCGTGTTGGCGAGGCCATCGAAGCCGCGCGAGGCGAGCACCGAGACGGGCAGACAGTCGAGCGAGGTGATGACGCCACCATCGGCGGGGCCCACGCAGTCCTGCGAGCGGGTGCACGGGTCGGCGCAGACGCCCTGACGTCGCGAGCCGCGGGAGTCGTCGAGCTGGCAGAAGCCACTACGGCACTGAACGGAGGACGAGCACGCTTCTCCGCTGTGCAGCTGGCCGCTCGGTGGAGAGCACGTCGCGCCCAGCTTCGGCTCGGTCGCGCTCGAGACGAGGCGCACGCGGCAGGTGACTCCGGCGTCGTAGCTCGCGCACTGCGACTCGGTGTCACACGCGGGCCGGCAGCCCTTCACGGTGCCGAAGGTGCCGAACGCGGTGGTGAACGAGAACGTGCCGTCGCAGATGCCGGTGCGCCCGCCGACGGAGCAGTCGGAGTCCTGGTCGCAGGCCGAGTAGCAGAAGTAGTTGGGTGAGCTGAGCGCGAGCGGGTCTCCGCGGCACGCGCCGCTCTTGCACTGCACGTCTGCGGGAATCACGCCGCCATCGGTGAGCACGCGCGTAGCGCAGGGCGCGAGGCCGGGCGAGGTACCGACGCTGAACTGGCAGATGTTCGAGATGTCGTTCGTCGAGCTCGGGTCGTCGTAGGGCTGACACGAGAGCGTGCCGCGGCACTGGTCGTCGCGCAGACAGGACGCGCCGAAGCCCGTGTCGGGCAGACAGAGGCCGTAGCGGCGGCCGTTGAAGTCTCCGGGGAAGCTGACGCACTTCTCGGTGCCGACGCAGCCGCCCGAGATGAGCGGGTTGCAGTACGTGCGGCACAGCGCCGTCGAGGCGGTCTCGGGCACGCACTGCAGGTTCGGCTGGCAGTTGCTGCCGCCCATGTCGTTGCGTTGGCAGAGTTCACGCGGGCCGCGCAGACCGACCTGGTTGCGGAAGCAGACGCCGATGGGGCCCTGCGACTCGAAGACGAGTGAGCTCGAGCTCGCGTAGGTGAGGCGGAAGCAGATCTCTCCCATCTCGCACATCGGCTGGTACAGGTTGCACGAGGGCAGACACACCGGAGCGCCGTTCAGCGTCACGCACGAGAGGTTGGCGCCGCACGCGACGCCCATGGGGCACGGGTCGCCCTTCTTCGCGCCGACGCAGACGTTGCCGCCGCCGCAGGTCAGGCCGTTGGGGCAGTCGCTGTTGACGAGGCAGTGCACGCAGGCGCCAGCGGGGCCACAGCGCGCAGGGCCGGGCACGGAGCACTCGGCGTCGGTGCGGCAGGCCTGGCAGGTGTTGCGCTGCGGGTCGCAGGCGGGGCGGTCGCGTGGGCAGTCGGCGTTCGTCGAGCACTCGACGCAGGTGTACGTGTCACCGAGGCAGCGGCCGGTGGGGCAGTCAGCGTCCTTCGTGCAGCCGGTGAAGGCGCAGCGGCCCTTCGTGCAGCGTTCTCCGAGGCTGCACTCGAAGTCACTGCCGCAAGGAACGTCGGGGTTGCAGAAGCCGGCGCGGCAGACGGCCGACTTGAAGCCGAGGTCGCGGCACGACTCGGGCTTCGTGCAGGGAATCGGCACGCCCGCATCGACGACCATCATCGGTTGGCCCGAGTCGACGACCTGCATCGGCGCAGGGCAGGCGCAGAACGCGACGACGCTGAGGAGCAGGAGCCGGAGTTTCACGGGACGCGGCAGCATACTCAGCTCCCGCGCGCCGTCAGCCAGCGAAGTGCAGCAGCGCGGCTTCCATCACTTCCGCGCAGCGCAGCAGCTCCTTCGTGGGCACGTGCTCGCCGGTCTGATGCGCGACGGTGATGTCGCCGGGGCCGAAGACGACGGGCACGGCGCCGAGGGCTGCGAGCTGCGGGCCTTCGGTGCCGAACGAGACGGTGTCGGGCTGCTTGCCGGTCTGGCTGGTGATGAAGGTGACGAGATCGGCGGCGGGGTCGGTGGCGAAGCCGCGGTCGAGACGGAGCGGCTTGATGGTCATCGAGAATGACGGTTCCTCGGCGACGCACTGCTGGCGAATGCGCTCGAGCGCGTCGAGCACCACGTTCACGTCCTGACCGGGGAGCGGGCGCCACTCGAGCATGAAGCGCACGAGGCCTGGGATGACGTTCTTGGCTTTGCCGCCGTTGAGGATGCCGACGTTGAGCGTGCCGAAGGGCGGCTCGAAGGCGGAGTCGGTGGTCTCACGCAGTGTCGTCTTGCTGAAGGCCTCGAGCTTCGTGAGGAGACGGGAGGCGCGGAAGAC
>JAEUJR010000654.1 GCA_016793585.1 Archangium sp. | reverse complement strand
GTGTTCGAAGCCCGCCGGCACGCCGGTCGACTTTCGCCGCGCCACGCCGCAGGGCACCACCCAGGGCCCGGCCGCGGCCACGTTCGCGGGCGACACCATCACCGTCGCCGAGCTGAACCAGCGCTTCGCCGAGATGAACCCGTACGCGCGCGCCCGCTACCAGACGCTCGAGCAGCGCCGTGACTACGTCGAAGGCCTCGCGCGCTTCGAGCTGCTCTCGCAAGAAGCGATTCGCCGCGGGCTGCACAACGACCCCGACGTCGTCGAAGCCGCCAAACGCGTCATGGTGCAGGAGCTGCTCAAGCAGGAGCTCGACGAACGCGCCGAGGCCATCAGCGATGGGCAGGTGAAGCAGTATTACGACGCGCACCACGACGACTACGTGAAGCCCGCGATGACGCGACTCGCGCACGTGGCCTTCTCGAAGGAGCACCGCGCGCAGGCGCTCGAGGTGCTGACCCAGGCGAAGGCGCTCGCGCCGATGGACTACGCGGGCTTCGGCAAGCTCGCGCGCGAGCACTCCGAAGACCCGTCGACGAAGGTGCTCGATGGCGACCTGCGCTTCCTCTCCGACGATGAGCTCGCGACGCGGCTCGGGCCCGAGGTGAAGGCCGCCAGCGAGAAGCTCGAGCGCATCGGTGACGTGGCGCCCGAGCTGGTCGAGACCGCGAAGGCGCTGCACGTCATCAAGCTGCAGGGCCGACAGCAGGCGCTCAACCTGTCGCTCGAGCAGGCGAGCGCGTCGATTCGCCAGGTGCTGCTCAACGAGACGCGCCAGGAGCGGTACCGCGCGCTGCTCGAGAAGCTCAAGGCCGACGCCCGCTTCAAGCTCGATGACGACGGGCTCGCGAAGGTGGTCGTCGACCCGAAGGCGCCCACGCTCGAAGCAAAGGGGCCGCAGCCGGGCTTCGTGCCGGGCCCACAGTCACCACCGCCGACCCGCTGACCGTCGACCGCGAACAATCGACCGTGCCGAGGTTGAGGCGGTAGTGGAAACCACCTAAGGCGCGGCCCCATGCGCACTCCCGCTCTCGTCCTCGCTCTCGGTCTCAGCTTCGCCTTCGCAGCGCTCGTCTCGTGTGGAACGGCACAGCGGTGCTCGGCCACCACCTGCCCCACGGGCTGCTGTGACTCGAGCGGCCTCTGTCAGTCGGGCAGCTCGACGTCGGCGTGTGGCTCGAAGGGCACGGCCTGCGCGGCGTGCGGCGTGACGGCCTCGTGCGTCGCCGGAGCCTGCATGCAGAACATCGGCGCCGGTGCGGGCTCGGCCGGTGGTGGAACGTCGGGCACCGGCGGCGGCTCCTCGGGCACTGGCGGCGGCTCCTCGGGCACTGGCGGCGGCTCCTCGGGCACTGGCGGTGGCTCCTCGGGCACCGGCGGCGGCTCCTCGGGCACCGGCGGTGGCTCCTCGGGCACCGGCGGCGGCGCAGGTGGCGGTTCGGGAACGAGCACGGTGTTCTGCAACCGGCTGCTCGCGGCCCAGACGCGCTTCTTCGCCGGCCGCTCCTCGTGCCCTGGCGCCATCACCCTCTCGCCCAGCTTCAACGCTACGGCCTGCGCGGCGACGTGGAGTGCCTGCACCGAGTCCGACCGCGGCTACCTGGATCAGATCGTCACCTGCCTCGAGAGCGCTCCCGTCTGCACGACGGGCAACGAGTCGGCGGCGACGTCAGGCTTCCTGCAGTGCCTCTCGCTGACCGAGGCGCTGAGCCAGGCGTGCGCGACCTCGCTGACGGGCGCTCCCTGAAGTCATGCGCACCTCGCTCCTCTGCGGTCTCGTCGCGCTCGCCTTCGTCTCCTGCGGAACACCGAACCGGCAGTGCTCGGCGTCGACGTGCTCCACCGGCTGTTGTGACTCCTCGGGCATCTGCCAGACCGGAAGCGGCAGCACGAGCTGCGGCTCGCGCGGAGCGGCCTGCCAGGTCTGCGGCGTGACGCAGTCGTGCGTCGCAGGCTCCTGCATGTCGACCGTCGGGACCACCGGCGGTGGCACGTCTGGCACTGGCGGAGGAACGGCGAACGCAGGCGGAACGGCGAACGCAGGCGGAACGGCGAACGCAGGCGGAACGGCGAACGCAGGCGGAACGGCGAACGCAGGCGGAACGGCGAGCGCAGGCGGCACGGCGAGCGCAGGCGGAACGGCGAGCGCAGGCGGAACGGCGAACGCAGGCGGAACGGCGAACGCAGGCGGAACGGCGAACGCAGGCGGAACGGCGAGCGCAGGCGGAACGGCGAGCGCAGGCGGAACGGCGAACGCAGGCGGAACGGCGAACGCAGGCGGAACGGCGAGCGCAGGCGGAACGGCCGGCGGGAGCCCCCTGCTCGACACCCCGGCCCGCATCCTCGCGTTCCTCGACGGCAAGACGCTGACCATGCAGGGCGCCGACATTCCCGCGGCGCCGCACGGCTACGACCGCAACGTGTACCTGGGCGCCAGCACGCAGTGTTACCAGCGCGTCGTCAACGTCATCACCGGCAGCACCTTCGCGACCACCATCACCCCCGGCACGTGGACGCCCGATGGAGGCGTGCCCACGACGGGCGCGTACGGCTCGTGCAACACCAGCGTCGCTGGCGGAGCGCCGCTCGCCTTCACCACCGTCTCCAGCACCATCACCAACGTACGTGGCAACGCCGACTGCTTCGACCTCACGTTGAACTACGGCTCCTTCACCGACGAAGGCCGCGGCTCCATCTCGGCCGACCGCCGGCGCGTGTACGTCGAGCTCTTCTTCGCTGGCCAGGCGACGGGGCACCGCTGCGCCTCGGCCGACGCGGGTGCAGGTCACGTGGTCGTGAACGGCCAGTCGCTGCTGCTCGACGCAGTGCAGAAGTACGACGTCACCCCCTGATGAAGCGGGTCGTGATTGCCGGGCTCGGAGACACGGGCCTGCTCGTCGCCATGGGCCTCGCGCGGCACGCCGAGGTCGTGGGCATCACGCCGAAGCCTGCCCTCGTCAGCGGCCAGGAGCTCGGCATGCGCGTGGCTCGGCCAGACGACTGGCGAAAGCACTACCTCGTCGGCTTCGAGCGGTACCGGGCGCTGCGCGGCGTTCAAGTTCGACACGGCCTCGTCGAACGGCTCGACGTCTCGCAGCGCTCCCTCACCGTGCGCTCGGTTGACGACGAGGTCGAGACCCTCACCTACGACGCGCTCGTGCTGTCACCCGGAGTCACCAACGGGTTCTGGCGCACGCCCACGCTCGAGACCCGCACGGCCGTCGACGGCGCCATCGACGCGCTCGCGCACGAGCTGGCTTCGGCGAAGTCCATCGCCGTCATCGGTGGCGGAGTCACCGGCGTGAGCGCAGCGTCGAACCTGAAAGAGGCGCACGGCGCCACTCGCGTGGTGCTCGCGTTCAGCCAGGACGAGCTGCTGCCCGGCTATCACCCGCGGGTTCGCGCCTCGGTGCGCGCGCGCCTGGTCGCGCAGGGAGTCGAGCTGCTGCCCGGCCATCGCGCGAGGGCTCCGGCCGGGTTCGCCTACGACCGGCTCACGCGGGGCGCCGTGGCCTTCAGCGACGGGCACCCGCCGCTCGACGTCGAGGTGGCGCTCTGGGCCGTCGGGCAGACGCGCCCCAACACCTCGTTCGTTCCTCCGGCCCTGCTCGACGAACGAGGGTTCATTCGCGTCGATGAACACCTGCGCGTTCGCGACACCCTGAACGTCTTCGCCGTCGGAGACGCGGCCGCCACCGACCCGAACCGCAGCTCGGCCCGCAACGGCGGGTACGCCATCGTCGCCCACAACGTACGGCGCCTGCTCGCCGGGCAGCGGTCGGGACTGAAGGCCTTCCGGCCGACGGCCCACCGATGGGGTTCGGTGCTCGGCGTTCAACGAGACGGGCTGCGCGTCTTCGCGCCCAACGGCTTCGCGTTTCGCTTCGCGCCGTTCTGGGTGCGAACCGTGCTCTTCCCGTGGATCGTCTCGCGCGGCATCTACCGCGGCATCGACGAGGCGTGAGTCAGACGCCCTGCTCGATCATCCACCGCTCGGCTTCGATGGCCGACATGCAACCCGTGCCCGCGGCGGTGATGGCCTGACGGTACGTCGCGTCGCTCACGTCACCGCAGGCGAAGACGCCCTCGACGCTCGTGCGCGAGGTGCCCGGCTGCACCCAGAGATAGCCGTTGTCCTGCAGCTTGAGCGTCTTCTCGAAGAGCTCGGTCGCGGGCTTGTGGCCGATGGCGACGAACACGCCCTTCGTCGGCACCAGCTTCGAGTCGCCGGTCTTCACGTTCTTCACCACCGCGCCCGTCACGCCCTTCTGGTCGCCGACGATCTCCTCGATGGCCGAGTCCCAGAGGAACTTGATCTTCGGGTTGTTGAGCGCGCGCTGCTGCATGATCTTCGAGGCGCGCAGCGAATCTCGGCGGTGCACGACGGTGACCGACGCGCAGAGCTTGGCGAGGTACGTCGCCTCCTCCATCGCGGTGTCGCCGCCGCCGACGACCATCACGTCGACGTTCTTGAAGAAGAACCCGTCGCAGGTGGCGCACGCCGACACGCCGCGGTTCATGAACTCGTTCTCGCCCTTCGTGTTGAGCCACTTCGCCGAGGCGCCCGTCGCGATGATGACGGTCTCAGACAGGCACTCCTTCGACTCGCCCTTGATGTGGAACGGGCGCTTCGAGAAGTCGACCGAGAGCACGTTCTCCATGTGAATGACGGTGCCGAACCGCTCGGCCTGCTTCTGGAAGCGCTCCATCAGCTCGGGGCCCGTCACACCCTCCGGAAAGCCGGGGTAGTTCTCGACTTCGGTGGTGATCATCAGCTGGCCGCCGGGCACGCGACGGGAGTCATGCTCCGACGGGCCGCCGGCGAACATCACGGGCTTGAGGCCAGCGCGCGCGGCGTAGATGGCAGCGGTGTAACCGGCCGGGCCCGAGCCGATGATGGTGATCTTGTTCGTGTCCACGTGGTGCTCCTGGTTCCTGGCGGCGGCCCCTGCGGCCGGTCGTTGCCCGCGTGAGATGCGCAAATCGGGACAACGGTTTCAAGTCTGCTACGAACCATGGCCGATGGACGTCGAATTCCTCCGGAAAGTGCCGCTGTTCGAAGGGCTGACCTCGGCGCAGCTCCGCAAGCTGATGGCGGCGCTGAAGAAGGTCGACTTCCCGGGCAGCTCGCACATCTTCCGTGAAGGCGAGCCGGGCACCTCGATGTTCCTCATCACCGACGGCAAGGTGCGCATCTCGAAGATGGTGCCGGGCATCGGAGAAGAGGCACTCGCGATTCTCGAGAAGGGCCAGTACTTCGGCGAGATGTCGCTCATCGAAGACGGGCCGCGCAGCGCCGACGCCATCGCGCACACGTCGTGCGAGCTGTACGAGCTGTCACGCGAGAAGCTCGACCAGGTGATGTTCACCGACAAGGAGCTGGCGAGCGTGCTGCTGTGGACGTTCGTGCGCACCCTGTCGGCGCGCCTGCGCGAGACGAACGACAAGATTCGCGCGTTCTTCGCCTTGTCGTCGTTCGGCCCGCGCTGAGCGCGCACCACCTCACATGCCGCCGTCGCCGCCGCTGCTCCACGTGACGCGCGCGTCTTTGGGCTGACTCGTCGCCCACACCATGCCGCCCGCGTCGGGAGCCTCTTTCGGCGACGACTCCAGCGTACGCCGCACCCCGAGCCAGCCCTGCGCGGCGAAGCGACGGGTCTTGTCGGCGCCAATCACCACGTCGGTGGCCCCAACGCCGCGCTGCTCGACGATCGAGAAGTCGAGCTTGTTCTCGCCGGTGACGATGACCTCGAGCCGCTCGTCCTTCGCGATGGGCGGGCCCTTCCACGTGAACGAGTACGCCTTGCCTGCGGGAATCGTCAGCGCCTCCTGCACCGTCGCCTCGGGCAGCGCCGCGACCTGCACCGTGAACCGTTGCCCGTCGACGTTCGAGTACACGAAGGCGCCGGTCACCCGCCCGGGGAACTCGGCTTCATGCCAGCCCGGCACGCTCTTGTACGAGAGCGGCTTCTCGTTGAACGTCACCTTCGCCGGGTCGGTGAGCTCGAGCAGCGTGCCGAGCGCGTTGCCCAGCCGAAACGTCGCGCGCGCAGAGGTGATGTCGGTGTTCGCGTCGTAGAAGAGCCAGTACTGCGTGAAGATTCTGTCTTGCTTCACCACCGAGGAGTCTTCGCCACCGCAGCCCTGCCCCGACGCGCCCGTCAGCAGCGGAAGAGCCAGGAGCCACACCAGCAACACACGCTTCACGTTGGGTTCGTTCATGCCATCGACCCATCGCAAGACGGGCGCCAGCACCTGGTTCGAACGAACTCGCGCGTCTGCGGGCCGATGCAGGCGACCGATTGCGACCCAGGTCGCAGCCCCACGCGACCCCGGTAGGAGCGAGCCGGCGCTCGTCAGGCCCCTGCGAGCCTGGGGAAGACGTCGCTGCCGGGCATGAACACGCGGTCGGGCAAGCGGAACTCCTTCTCGGCCGTCTTCAGCCGCACCGTGCGCTTCATCACGAAGTCGAACAGCAGCGGGTCGTGCCGGTCGATCTCGTTGAGCAGCGCGCGCTCGTCTTCGGTGAGGAACCCGGCCTTCACGACGGCGCCGGTCTGCTGCAGGGCATTGATGGCCGGCAGCGGGTAGTCGGAGCCGTTCACCAGCCGGCCTTGCAGCGCCTCGTCTCTCAACACCGTCTCGAGCGGCCGCCCGACACGATTGACCAGGGCGAGCGCCGACGTCTCTCCGAACAACACGCCCTTCCACTTCGGCTCGGCGATGAGGCGCATGAAGAGGTCGAAGTTGTCGACCCACGGCTGCCCGGGCGCGTCGAGGTCGGGGTTCTGACCGAGCGAGGCGCAGTGCGCGACGACGGTCTTGAGGCCGTGGTCGAGCGGGCGGCGCAGGAGCAGTGGGTTGCCCAGGCGCTGGCGCTCCTCGGAGTGCACCGCCTTCTCTTCCCCAGCGTGCGTGATGAGCGTGAGCCCCAGCCGCTTCATCGCCTCGTAGAACGCGTCGCAGCGCGCGCTCGAGGGGTCGATGTTCATCGCGTTGGGCAACCACTTCACCGCGATGCAGCCCAGCGACGCGGCCTGCTCGAGCGCCTCGAGGGCGTCGGCGCGGTAGGGGTGCACCGACGCGCACGGCACGAAGAGGTCGGGGCGCTGGCTGGCGAGCCTCGCGACGTACTCGACCGGCGTGAAGAACTCGGTGTCGTTCGGGAGCGGCACGCCCGCCTCGTCGTGGGCGCGGTCGAACGAGAAGAGCAACAGCCGGCCGTGGGGGCGCTGCGTGCCGACGAGGCCGGTGAGGCGCTCGAGGTACTGTTGATCAGCCCGGCCGAGGTCGGTGATGCCCGACGCGCTCAGGTAGATGCTGAACTTGAAGTACTCGCCAGGGTTCGACATCGACTGCATGCGTTGACCGACGGAGCAGCCGCTCCCGCCGGTTCCGAGGCCGACGACGTGAACGTGGGTGTCGAGCACCCGCGCCGGGTCGAGCCCCTGCCACGCCTTCGCCACCAGCGCCTCGGCCTCGCTCGACAACGGGCCCGATGGAGCCGCTGGCCTGGCGAGCCTGGCGTGCCCGTAGCGAAAGCCGCTGAAGAGGGCCGCGCCCGAGGCAAGCACGACGAGGTTGCGACGGGTCACCAACGGCATGGCGCCAAGCGTACCCCCAAAAATGAACCGGCCCGGCGAGTCTCGAAAGACTGGCCGGGCCGGCGAACTTCATGGCTGGTGCTGACTGCCGGGGTCGCTCACTTCCGCTGTGGACTCACCGGATGACTGGACTGGTGCAGCGGTGGGTCACGACCTCGGCGTCAGCGCAGCATTCCCCTTTTCAGCTGCGACGGCGGCGAATGAGGGCCAGCATCGCGAGGCCGAGGCCAGCGACCGAGGCGTCGAAGCCGGCGACCGCGCAGCCCGTGGGCTTGTTGGGCGAGCCACCGTCCGGCGTGGCCGTCATCTTCAGCGACGAGAC
>JAEUJR010000653.1 GCA_016793585.1 Archangium sp. | reverse complement strand
CCGTTGTAGCCGGGGTTCGGCGAGGTGAACTCGGGGAAGTTGCCGTTGGCCCAGTCGAAGGTGCCGGCGTCGATGATGACGCCGCCGATGGCCTGACCGTGACCGCCAATGAACTTCGTGGCCGACTGAATGACGATGTTCGCGCCGTGCTGAATGGGCTTGAGCAGCACCGGCGTCGCGGCGGTGTTGTCGACGACGAGCGGAATGCCCTTCGCCTTCGTGATGGCCGAGAGCGCAGAGAGGTCGGGAACGTCGAGCCGCGGGTTGCCCAACGTCTCGAGGAACAGCGCCTTCGTCTTCGGCCCGATGGCTGCGCGCACCGCCTCGTGGTCGTGAATGTCGACGAACCTGGTCTTGATGCCGAAGCGCGCGAAGGTGACCTTGAAGAGGTTGTACGTGCCGCCGTACAGGCTCGACGACGCGACGAGCTCGTCACCGTTCTTCAGAATCGTGAGCAGCGCGAGCGTCTCGGCCGCCTGACCCGACGCGACTCCGAGCGCCGCCACACCACCTTCGAGCGCGGCGATGCGCTTCTCGAAGACGTCGGTCGTCGGGTTCATGATGCGCGTGTAGATGTTGCCGAACTCTTTGAGCGCGAAGAGGTTCGACGCGTGCTCGGCGTTTTTGAAGGCGTACGACGTCGTCTGGTACAGCGGCACCGCTCGCGAGCCGGTGACGGGGTCAGGCGAATACCCAGCGTGCAGGGCGAGCGTCTCGGGCTTCCAGGTGGGCTGCTGGCTCATGGCGTTTCCTTGGTTGATCGTCGATTCCGTATCGACGGATGAATGTCCGTCGATGCAGATATCGGGATCAATCGTCCTCTGTCAAATCGAGCGGTCGAACTTCCGTCAAAACGGACAGCAACAGCGGCGAGCCAGACACCGACTCGAGGGATGATTCATGTGAGGGTGTGGCAGGCGTCCGTCATGACGGACATGTCGACCAGGCCTGGTTATGGCGACTGCGGCGCCTGGCGATCGAGCCCTGCGTCGAGCATCGACGCCGGATCCTCGAGCGGCTCGAGGTGCGTCGTCACGTGCCCGTTGTGCAGCAGCGCGAGCATCTCGACCTCGATGCGCTCTGCCATCTCGTGGCCCTTCTGCACGGTCCACGCTCCGGGCACGAGCACGTGCACCGTGACGAAGACGCGGCTCCCAGCCTGCCGGGTGCGCAGCGCGTGAAAGTCGAGGCCCTGCGCTTTGTACGTGGCCAGCAGCGCCTCGAGCTTCGCGAGCACCTCGGGCGCCGCCGAGCTGTCCATCAACCCCGAGGCCGAGCGCCGCATGAGCTGGAACCCAGTCCAGATGATGTTGATGGCGACGATGATGGCGATGACGGGGTCGAGCCACAGCCAGCCCGAGAGCGACACCAGCCCGACGCCGACGATGACGCCGGCCGAGGTCCACACGTCGGTCATCAGGTGGTGCGCGTCGGCCTCGAGAATGACCGAGTGGTGCTTCTTGCCGACGTTGAGCAGCACGCGCGCCGTCGCGAAGTTGATGATGGAGGCCGCGACCGACACTCCCAGGCCGACGCCGATGGACTCGAGCGGCTTCGGGTTCATGAGGCGGCTCACGGCCGAGATGCCGATGCTGACGGCCGCGAGGAAGATGAGAAAGCCCTCGAACGCGCTCGAGAAGTACTCGGCCTTGCCGTGGCCGTAGGCGTGGTCTTCGTCGGCGGGCTGTTCGGCGAGCCACATCATCCACAGCGCCATCAGCGCGCCGGCGAGGTTCACCAACGACTCGAGCGCGTCAGAGAGCAACCCGACCGAGCCCGTCAGCCACCACGCCGTCGTCTTGAGCCCGATGGTCGAGACCGCCGCCGCGATGGAGAGCCACACGTAGCGCTTGAGCGATGGAGCCGGGCTGCTCATGACGTGGCTTCCTGCACGAAGCGCAGCACGCCGTCGAGCGGCCTTCACGCGTGTGGGGCCCTCGACGAACGACCGAGCGACGCTCGTCGTGACACTTGATTTGGGCGGCGACGCGGCAAACAGTCACCGCGATGCGCGCGAGGTTGAGCCGGTTGTGGGCACGACTGCGGCGGCTGATGCCCCTTCGTCTCGGTGGCCTGGTGCTCATCGGCGCCGCCGGGCTCGCGCTGCGCGTGAGCGAGACCGAGGTCGACCACCTGCTGCGGCCCGTCGCGCTGGTGGCCCTCGCGCTCGTCGCCGCGTGCCTGCTGCTGGTGCTGGTGACGACGCTGTACGTGCGCCGCGCGGTGAAGTCGCAGGAGGCCGGCGTGCCTCCCGAGCTGCAGTCGGGCGGCGAGCTGACGACCTCGTTCCGCGTACCGAACGTGCGCGCGCTCGGGCTGCTCGACGTGCAGCTCGAGTGGGCCTCGCCGGCCGGCTTCTCGGTCTCGCTCGTGCGCGTCGATGGAAGGCTGGGCGAGAAGATTGGCGCGCTGGAGCGTGGGCGCCACGACCGGCTCGTTCGCCGCTTCACCGTCGAAGACGTCTTCGGGCTGTCGTCGCTCTCGTTCGAGGTCGAGTGGGCGGTGACGTTGCGGGTGACGCCGGTGGCGGCTCCGGTGAACGCGGCGCTCGCGGCGTCTCGCTCGAGTGGCGACGCGTGGTCGCACCCGTCGGGCCGTGCAGAAGGCGACCTCGTCGAGATGCGCTCGTACGCGCACGGCGATTCGATGCGGCACGTGTTGTGGCGAACCTTCGCGCGCACGCGCCGGTTGTTGGTGCGCATGCCCGAGCGCGCGGTCGCGCCGCAGCCGCTCAACGTCGCGTTCCTCATCGCGGGGCAGGCCGACGAGCCGAGCGCCGGGGTGGCGCGGGTGTTCCTCGAGCAGGGGTTGCTCGGCCCCGACTTCGTCTTCGCCGCTGACGGCGCGCTCAAGCCGACGACGCGCGTGCCCGAGGCGGTGGAGCAGATCATCGACTCCATTCGTTCTCGCAGTGATGGCGCCGCCGGGCTCGACGGCCTCGCGAACCAGGTCGAGCCGCATCGCCTGGGCGCGTGCGTCGTGTTCGCGCCGCCCGTCGACGGCCCGTGGAGAGAGCGCCTCGTCACGATGAGCCGCCGGCTCTCGGTTCCCGCGACCGTCGTCATCGGCATCGATGGCTCCGACGAGGTGGCGCCGCCGAAGAACGTGCCGAAGTGGCTTCTGCGCGAGAGCACCGAGGCGACGCTGGCCGCGGGGCTCGTCGCGCTGAAGGCCGCCCTCGAGGCCGACGGGTTTCCCGTGCGCATCGTCCACCGGCCGACGGGGCAGCTGGTGTGATGACGCTGCCCGCACGTCAGAGCCGCTCGCTCGCGGTGTTGCAGACCGTCATTCTCCTGGCGGGGCTCGCGTTCTTCCTCGTGCCCATCGCGACGCCGCTCGGCCTCGTCGCGGCGCTGGCGGGCATCTCGTACGCGTCGTGGCTCACCTTTCGGCTCGGCGCGCAGCTGAAGCTGTCGAACGCGCTGTTCACCGCGGCCGGAGTCGTCGTCGCCGGGCTCGTGGTGCCCCGGCTGCTGCTCGCCGTCTCGTTGCCGTTCTCACCCGGGTTCACGTTGACGCTGGCCGACGGGCTCTCGCTGGGCCTCGTCTGTCTCGGCGTCGCCTTCGCGGTGCGGCTGCTGGCGGCGCGGCTGCATGGCTTCTCGGTGCTCGAGTTCGGTGTCGTCGTCGCGGCGGTCGCGCATGCCTTCGCGGCGCACCGGCACGAGCGCATTCACCAACCACGCGTGGTGTCGGACTTCGCGTGGATGAACGGCGTCGACCCGCAGACGCTGCTCGCGGGGCTGGGCGTCGTGGTCGTCGTACTCGCGGCGTTGTTGCTGCTGCGCGTTCGCAAGGGCGCGCGGGCGGTGCTGGCGCTGGCGTTGCTGCTGCTCTTCGGCGTGCTCGCGATGCAGCTCGCGCCCGACCGCCCGGCGAAGAAGGTCGACGACAACGACCTCGGCCTCACGAAGAACGAAGACAAAGACGGCGATGGCAAGCCTGATGACAAGAATGGCGATGGCAAGGGAGACGGCAATGGCGGCGGCCAGAGCAACAAGCCTCCCGACCCGGTCGCCATCGTACTGCTGCAGGACGAGCTACCCGAGACGCCGGTGTTGTATTTCCGCCAGGCGGTGCGCTCACGGCTCGTGGGCGACAAGCTCGAGCAGGACGACTCGGGAGACTTCGACCACGACGTGCCGCGCGTCTTCCCGTCTGCAGGGCCGGTGAAGGTCGACTCACCTCAGGCGCCGGGGCTGCACGAGACGTTCGACACCTCGATGTTCCTGCTCGTCGACCACGCGCAGCTGCCGGGCCTGGGTCACCCCAGCCAGATGCAGATGCTCGAGAACCCCGACCCGCGCCGCTTCGTCGCCGTCTACGACGTGAAGTCGTCACTGCTGGTGCGGCCGCTCGACCGGCTCTTTGGCCGAGTCGCTGCGCCCGAGTCATGGAGCGAGGCCGAGCGCGCGCACTACACCGCGCTGCCGAACGACCCGCGCTACCTCGAGCTGTCGGACTCCATCGTGCGCGACATCGACCCGCGCTTCGTCGGCGACGACGTGATGAAGGCCTTCGCCATCAAGCAGTACCTGGAAAAGAAGGGGTTCTACAGCCTCAAGCAGAAGCAGCTCGTCGGCGACACACCGACGGCCAACTTCCTCTTCGGCGAGATGAAGGGTTACTGCGTTCACTTCGCGCACGCGGCGGTGTTCCTGCTGCGCAGCCAGGGCATTCCGGCGCGCGTGGCCCTCGGGTACGGCGTGCAGACGCAGCGGCGCGGCGCGGGCTCGGCGGTGCTCATCTTCGGGCAAGACGCGCACGCCTGGCCTGAAATCTACCTCGACGGCGTCGGCTGGGTGACCTTCGACATCAGCCCCGAAGCGAGCGACGAGCCGGTGCGGCCGCCCATGGAGCAGGAGCTCGAGGTGGTCTTCGGCGAGCTCGCGCGAAAGGACCCGGTCAGCCAGCCCGTCGCTCGCGCGTTCAATCTGCCGTGGGGGCGCATCGGCTTCGGAGCACTGATCTCCGTCGTCGCGCTCGCGTACTTCATCAAGGTGCTGCGCCGGCTGCAGGGCGGCTCACACGTGAAGGTCTATCGCGGCGTGCTCGACTGGCTCTCTGACATCGGCGCGACGCGCCACTTCGGTGAGAGCCGGGAGCGGCATGCCGAGCGGCTCGCGAAGCAGGCTCCGACGTTCGCCGCGCTCACCACCGCGCACCTGCGCCTGTCTTTGAAGGGCAACGACCCGCAGACGCAGTCGCAGTTCGCCACCCTCGCCCGCGCGACGCTGAACGAGCTGCGCGCCAACACCCCGTGGACGATTCGCGTTCGCGGCCTGCTCAACCCCATCGGCTGGTGGTTCACCCGATGACGCCTCTGGAGACCGTATGACCATCGAGACCGACCCGACCCTGGTGCCTGCCGTCGCTGTGGCCGCGCCCGCGCCTGTGCCTGTCATTCCTTCCGCGCCGAAGGGCATCTCGACCCTCGAAGACGTGCGCACGGTGGCGGCGAGGTTGCGAGACCGCATGCGTGAGCAGGTGATGGGCCGCGACGACATCATCGAGCTGGTGCTGGTGGCGCTCTTCGCCGACGGCCACGTGCTGCTCGAGGACTACCCGGGCTCGGGCAAGACGACCCTCGCGAAGTCGCTTGGGCACTCCATCATCGACGACCTGCACCACGACGACATCGCCGACTTCCGCCGCGTGCAATTCACGCCCGACCTGCTGCCGAGCGACGTGACGGGCGTGATGATCTTCGACACCGCCACGAACAACTTCACGTTCCGGCGCGGGCCGCTGTTCGCGTACGTGGTGCTCGTCGACGAAATCAACCGCACGTCGCCGAAGGTGCAGTCGGCGCTGCTCGAAGCGATGGCCGAGAAGCAGGTCACCGTCGACAACACGACGCACCGGCTCGACGAGCTCTTCTTCGTGCTCGCGACGCAGAACCCGCTCGACGCGGTGGGCACGTATCCACTGCCGATGGCGCAGCTCGACCGCTTCTTGTTCAAGCTGTCGATGAAGCACATCGACCGCGCGTCCGAGCTCGAGGTGTTGCGCGCGTGGGGAACGCCGCGCGTGTCGAGAGACCTGCCGAAGGTGCTGCGTGGAGACGTCGTCGCGTGCCGCAAGCTCGTGCGTGAGACGGTGGCCGTCGATGCGCGCGTGCAGGAGTGCCTCGTCGACGTGGCGCGCCTGCTTCGGGCCGACAAACGCGTG
>JAEUJR010000651.1 GCA_016793585.1 Archangium sp. | reverse complement strand
ACTGCAGTCTCCGAACTTCTACGACCAGATGGTCCGCTTCGGGCACGAGTGGATCAGCATCGGCACGTACACGAAGGGCGCCCAGGGCGACGCGTACCAGGGCGACATGTCGGGCCACTTGTTCCGCTGCAACGCGGGCACGGCGCACGCGGGCGCGTACTTCATCAACGATGACCCCGACGCGAACGCACAGAACGTCTGCAAGAACCTCGACAAGAACGGGGCCGCGAAGACGCAGGCGACGTTGCAGGTCGAGCCGTGGTGGGCGCCTGGCACGCAGGTCACCGTCGTCGGCGTCGCCGCCAGCTCGACCGCCACCACCGTTGCCGGCCCGAACAACACGATGGTCGACTGCGGGCGCGCGAACGGCGGCTACTACGACCCCTCGGTGCCCGATGGCTGCGGCTGCGGGCCGAACCTCGTCTGGTGCGCGCCGCTCAGCGGGCTCGGCGCAGGCAGCGTCTACGACCTCTACAACTCCCAACGTCGTCACCCGTTCGAAGAGCCCGCACGACTGCTCGGTCACCTCGCCTGGCACGACCGCGACCTCTCCGACCTCGTGCTCGGCAACTACTCCGTCGGCACGAACTGGCTGCGGCATCTCTATGTGCGGCACGGCCGACAGCACGGCAGCACCACGACCGACGCGAACACCACCTGGTGGAAACCCGCCGCCGACACGAGCGCGCGAGACCCGCGCCACCCCGACGCGAACGACCCACAGGCCTGGCGGGAGTTCGTCGTCGAAGACCTGAACCCGTTCTTCCTCTCGCTCACGAACAAGCAGCCAGGTGGTGGGCTCGGCCGCAGCTACCACTACGACCCGCGCACCACGACGACACCTCCCGAAGGGCTGCCCTCGGCCGGCGTGCTGACGATGATGGGGCCGAACTCGTCGTGGCCGCGTGAACGGGTACGCGCCGCGCGTTTCCTCGAAGTGTTCGCGTGCTCGGCGTTCTCTCCGCCGGCCGCGGGCAGCACCTTTCCGCCGTATCAGAACGACCCCGCGACGGGCGGCACCTGTCTGCACTGCCACACGACGCTCGACCCCGCGGCCATCTTCTTCAAGCGCTGGGACTTCGACCCGCAGGCCTCGTACTACGTGCCGTGGCCCTTCCTCGGAGGCATCGGCCGCTACCGCATCACCGCCGCGTGGATCAGTGGCCGCTATCCCTTCTCTGCCGCCGACAACAGCCCGGGCTTTCGCTGGAAGAACGCGTTCGTGCCCAACACGGTGATGACGCCGGTGACGCCCGAGCAGCTGGCCGCGAACCCCGAGGCGGTGCTGCTCGACACGATGCCGCAGACGTACTCGCTGCTGGGTGAGTCGGGTGACGGCACCATGGGGCCGCTCGGCTTCGGCAAGATTCTCGTCAGCTCGGGCGCGTTCGACCGCTGCGCCGTGAGAAAGCTGTACGCCCGCTTCGTCGGCCGCGACCTGCACCCCGCCGACGAGCGCCCGTACATCGACGCGCTGGTGAAGCAGTTCGTGAACGACGGCCGCAAGGTGAGGCCCTTCATTCGCTACCTGATGACGCAGACCGAGTTCCGGAGGGGCCTCTAGATGAACGCGCGCCTGCTCTACTTTCTCTCGCTCGCGGCGTGCACCGGCAACATCGGCTCGTCGACGAACCCGAACCCGTTCTCCTCCGATGGCGGGCTGCTGGCTGATGGTGGCTGCGCTCCCGTGAGCCGCAACGACGAGATGCGCCTCGCGCTCGCGGGGGCCTGTGCCGGCTGTCACGTCGCAGGCGCCAAGCCGTACTGGGCGTCGCTCACCGCCTTCGAGGGCCTCGTCTACGACCCGAAGTACGTCGTGCGCGGAGACCCCGACAACAGCCTGCTGCTCAAGCTCTTCAAGGCCAACGCGACGGGCTCGTTCACGCAGATGCCTCCGGGCGAGAAGTACGAGGCGATGCTGGCGCGCGGCGCGGCGACCGTCACCATCGCCGACCTCGAGCAGTGGATTCGCGACCTGCCGCCGCAGGGCAGCGTCGTCGCCGAGCCGATTCCCGAGCGCTTCACCGTGCGCCGCCTCACCGCCGAAGAGATGGTCGTCTCGGCGATGAGCCAGCTCGGGCTCACGCTCGAAGACTTCGTCGACACCTCGAACGTGAACTGGCGCCAGCAGGAGTACACCGTCAACGGCGGCAAGTTCTTCATCTGGCCGAAGGACTGGGCGCCGGGCATCTCGCGTCAGTACGTCTCCGACTCGCGCACCGTCGAACGGTACGAGGCGCTCGGCGGCATGGCGGCGCTCGACAACCGCGGAAAAGACGTCGCGCTCGGGCCCGCGGCCGTGCAGACGCTCGTGCAGATGTCGCAGGCGTGGTGCAAACGCGCCATCGAGAAACCGGGCAAC
The DNA here is from genome assembly GCA_016793585.1 of Archangium sp. Next base: position 271 of record JAEUJR010000651.1, on the reverse strand, counting down.
ACGGCGGTGCTCCGGCACGTCACGCTCGCCGACAAGAGCGCGACGAAGGCGGCCGACATCAAGAAGAACATCGCCTCGCTGCACCTGCGCATGCTGGCCGAGCCCGCCAGCGACGAGACCGTCGAGGCGCTCTACACGAAGGTCTACCTGCCCCTCGAAGCGACGAACACGAAGGCCGCGTGGACGGCCGTGTGCGCGAGCTTCATGCGTCACCCTCAGTGGCTGAGCTTCTGAAGAGGCCCCATGCGAAACACCTCACGACGACAGCTGC
>JAEUJR010000597.1 GCA_016793585.1 Archangium sp. | reverse complement strand
TCGCCTGGGTGACGATTTGCTTTCTTCTCAAACTCTTCAGCTTCAACCCACGGCAACTCTCCACATGCGCATCGAGGTCAGCGGCCAGAGCCACGTCGGGATGAAGCGCAACCACAACGAGGACAACTACCTCCTGTTGCCTGAGGAGCGGCTCTTCGTGGTGGCTGACGGCATGGGCGGGCACTCGTCCGGCGAAGTCGCGTCGAAGATCGCCGTCGACGAAATGCAGGAGTTCTTCCGCATGACGGGCCAGGACCAGGACATCACCTGGCCCTACAAGATGGATAAGGCGCGCAACTACGACGAGAACCGCCTGGCGACGGGCGTGAAGCTCGCGAACATGCGCATCTTCGAGAAGGCCACCGCCGAGACCAAGTACAAGGGCATGGGCACCACGATCGTCGGCGTGTACTTCGCGCGCGACAACGAGGTCTGCGTCGCCCACGTCGGTGACAGCCGCGTCTATTTCTTCCGTGAAGGCACGCTGAAGCAGGTGACCGAAGATCACTCCCTGCTCAACGACTACCTCAAGGCGAAGAAGCTCACGCCCGAAGAGATCGAAGCCTTCCCGCACAAGAACGTCATCGTTCGCGCGCTCGGCATGAAGGACAACGTCATCGTCGACGTGTCGCGCGTCGAGCCCAAAGACGGAGACATCTTCCTCCTCTGCTCGGACGGCCTGTCGGGCATGGTGCCAGACGCCCAGATTCAGCAGGTGCTGCAGAACCAGACCGACCTCGAGAAGGCCTGCGGCCAGCTGATCGATCTCGCCAACGCGAACGGTGGCAACGACAACGTCACCTGCGTGCTGGCTCGCTTCCGCCACTGACCGTCGGGACAGTGCGTTCCACGCACTTTTCAGAAACCAACGCCGCGGTGTGCGCATTGTCGCGTCACCATGAGCGATCTTCTCTTCTCGAAGTTTCAGCTGGGCCGCATCACGTTGACGAACCGGGTGGTGATGGCGCCGATGACGCGCAGCCGGGCGATCGGCAACATCCCCTCCGAGCTCGCCATCACCTATTACGGCCAGCGCGCCGACGCAGGCCTGCTCATCACCGAAGGCACCTCGCCGTCACCCGACGGCCTCGGCTATGCGCGCATTCCCGGCATCTTCAACGACGCGCAGCAGGCCGCGTGGAAGCGCGTCACCGAGGAGGTGCACGCCAGGGGCAGCCGAATCTTCGTGCAGCTGATGCACACCGGCCGCGTAGGCCATGAGAACAACCTGCCGAAAGGCGCTCGCGTCGTCGGGCCGTCGGCGATCGCCGCGCCGGGCACCATGCACACCGATCAGGCGGGCGCGCAGCCGCACCCGGTTCCGCACGCGATGACCGAGGCCGACATCGAGAAGGCGCTGGGCGAGTTCACCTCGGCGGCGCAACGCGCGATCGCGGCGGGCTTCGACGGCATCGAGCTGCACGGCGCCAACGGGTACCTCATCGAGCAGTTCCTGAACGCCGCCTCCAACCAGCGCACCGACGGCTGGGGCGGGAGCATCGAAGGCCGCATTCGTTTCGCGGTCGAAGCGGCGAAGCGCGCTGCCGCGGCGATCGGTGGCGATCGCGTCGCGATTCGCGTGAGCCCCGCCGCCGGAACCCAGGGCCTCGTGATGGACGCACAGACGACGCCGCTGTACCTGGCGCTGATGCAGGCGCTCAAGCCGCTCGGCCTCGCGTACGTGCACGTGGTCGATCACTCCGCGATGGGAGCGCCGAAGCCGCCGGCCGAGCTGCTCGCCGGCATGCGTGAAACCTTCGGTGGCCCCTTCATTCTCGCCGGCAACTTCGACGCGCACCGCGCCGAGGCGGCGTTGAGCGAGAAGCGGGGCGAGCTGATCGCCTTTGGCCGACCGTTCATCGCGAACCCCTCGCTGGTGAAGAAGCTGAAGAGCGGAGCCCAGCTGCGCGGCCCAGACTTCGCTACCTTCTACACGCCAGGCGCGGCTGGCTACACCGACTACCCCGTCGACTGACGGGTGCGGCGCGCCCCAGCGGCACGCCGTTCACCCGCCCCGAGGTCTTTGGAGACGCGGGGCTGCGCGTGGTCGGCTGGTTGCACAGCCCGCCCGCATGAAAACCATTCTCACGCTGCCCGGCCTCACGCACCTCGACCACGACCCGGTCGCGAAGATCTTCGCGATGCATTGGAACAGCTACCACGGCGCGCACTTTCGCCAGGCGATCGAGGTGATGCTGGCCGAGAGCAAACGCTCGGGGGTGTTCGCGTACATCTCAAACGCCAGCGCCGCGAAGGACGTGCCGACGCAGCCCGACTTTCAGTGGGTCGAGAGCCACGTGAAGCCCGAGCTGCTGAAGGCGGGGCTGAGGCGGTTCATCACCGTCGTGCCCGCGAGCGCGATCGCGAAAATGGGCACGCAGCGCTTCGGCAAGGTGGCCGCGAACGCCGGCGTCGAGACGTACACGGTCGCGTCCCTCGACGACGCGTTCGAGGCGGCACGCGCAGCGAAGGCGGCCTGAGTCTCGACTTCGGGCTCGCCGAGACGAATCGGTCGTCAGCTCAAGGGCACCCGCACGCCACGCGGTGCCAGCATGACGTCTTCGTACAGCCGCCCGCCTTCGACCTCGGTGCCATCGAGCACCGCGACCCGGTTCAGGTGCGCGCCATCGCCGATCTTCACGTCGTTGCCGACCGACACGCCAGCGCCGATGCGCACGTTCTTTCCCACCGACACGTTCTCACCGAACCACGCCGGGCCTGAGATGCGGGCGTCGCCGAGGCGCGCGGTCGGGTGCGCCCACGCCGTGAGCCCTTGGCGCAGCATGCCCGCGAAGGGCGAGGCGTCTCCGAAGCGCACGAGCGGCACCTGACCGAAGAGCACGTCACGATGCGTCGCCGCGTAGCGCTGCGGCGTGCCCATGTCGGACCAGTACACGTCGGTGTCGGTCAGCACGTGCCCACGCACGGTGCCGCCTGCCTCGATCAGCTTCACGTAGACGTCGCGGTTGATGTCGATCGGCCCACTCGGCGCCATGAAGCCGAACACCTTCGGCGACAACACGTGCACGCCAGTGAAGTGCCAGCCCGAGAGCCGCTCTCCGCCCGGCCCGACCCCCGCAATGCGGCGCACGCGACGCTCGTCATCGAGCTCGACGGCGTTGTACTTCTCCCCTTCCGGCATCGGGAGCAGCACCATCGTCGCGTCGGCACCGCTCGCCTCGTGCGCTTCGACGACCGGCGCGAGATCGACCGCGAACAACACGTCGCCGTTCACGATGACCGACGTGCCGCCCGACAGAAAGTCCCTCAGCCCGCGAATGCCGCCGCCCGTGCCCTGAATCTCACCCGCCTCGTGCGAGACCGTGAGCGACAAGCCGAGCCGTTTGCACTCGCTCTGGGCCACCGCATCCATCACGTCGGGCAGGTGGTGCGTGTTGATGCCGACCTCGGTCACGCCGAGCTGCTTCAGCGTCGAGAGCGAGTACCGAAGCAGCGGCCGGCCGAAGAAGGGCATCGCCGGCTTGGGCCACAGATTCGTCAACGGACGCAGGCGTGTTCCCAGCCCTGCACACAGCACCATCGCGCGCATGCCTGTCAGCCCAGCTCGGGAACGTACTTCGCGACGATGCGCCGCAGATCGGAGAGCTCGGGTTGCACGTCGAGCGCCGCCTTCACGTACCGCAGCGACGCGGGGATGCTGACGAGGAACCCGGGGTTGCCCTTCACGCGGTTGATGAACTCGAAGCGGCCCGCGTCTTTGAGCTTTCGCTGCACGGTGAGCAGATCGAAGAACTGCTTGAAGGGCTTCGCGTCGATGCGCTCCTTCGTCTCTTTCTCGAAGGCCACGATGTACGCGTCGAGCATGCCGTCGACGAACGCGCGATCGAGCTCGACGTAGCTGTCGCGGAGCAACGCGACCAGGTCGTACTGCCGCGGCCCCTGCAGCGCGTCCTGGAAGTCGATGACGACGATCTCGCCGTCCTTCACCATCAAGTTGCGTGACTGGTAGTCGCGGTGCGTGAAGCCACGCGGCGCGGCGGCGAGCTGCCTGGCGATGCGCTGAAAGATCGCGTCGAGCTGCGTGCGCTCCTCGGTCGTCGGCTTCTGGTTGCTCCACGCCTCGAGGCCCCACTCGCGAAAGTGGTGCAGCTCCCAGTCGTAGAGGTCGACGTCGAAGGAGCGCGTGAACGCGAGACACGAGGCATCGACGTGCTTCTCGGCGCGCGCGCGCAACTGCGCGAGCAGCTCGACCGCGCGCGTGTACCACTTCGCCTTGTCACCCTTGAGAATGGCCTGCTCGAAGGTCTCGTCGGTGAGATCCTCGATCACCATCATGCCGGCCGGCTCGTCGTACCGAAGAATGCGCGGCACGCGAATGCCGAGCTTCGTCAGGTAGCGGTGCACGTTCACGAAGGGCAGCTCGGTGGGCGCGTCTCCCTTCGAGGCCTC
>JAEUJR010000564.1 GCA_016793585.1 Archangium sp. | reverse complement strand
CCGGCCCGCACCCGAGCAGGAGAACGAAGAACACACCTGCCGACAGCCGACGCATCGCGCGGGAGCTAACCCCGAGAACCCCACCTGAGCACGAAAAGTTGACTCTACACGGACGTTCAGGGACCATACTGAACGCACGTTTCCGACTGAAAGGGTGTCCCGTGGAAGAGCTCACCGACCGGCAGAAAGAGATCCTGGCGTTCATCACCCGCACCTCCGAGGAGCGCGGCTTCCCGCCGACGATTCGCGAGATCGGCGAAGAGATGAACATCGCCTCGACCAACGGCGTGAACGACCACCTCAAGGCGCTCGAGCGAAAGGGGTACCTCACGCGGGGAGAACAGCAGAGCCGCTCGCTCGTTCCCACGAAGCGGGCCCGCATGGTGCTCGGCCTCGGCACCGTGAAGCGCGACGCCAACATGATCGACGTGCCGCTGCTCGGGCGGGTGGCTGCTGGCGCTCCCCTGCTCGCGACCGAGAACATCGAAGACTCGGTGCGCATCGACTCGTTCCTGCTCGGTGGCGCGGGCGGCAAAGAGGTGTTCGCGCTGCGCGTGAAGGGCGAGTCGATGATCGAAGACGGCATCTACGACGGTGATTTCCTCTTCGTGCGCAAGGCCCCCAGCGCGTCAGCCGGCGACATCGTGGTGGCCCTCATCGAGGACGAGGCCACCGTGAAGCGCTACTACCCCGAGGGCGACAAGATTCGTTTTCAGCCAGCGAACAAGACGATGCAGCCGATCTACGTGCACAAGTCGCAGTTCAAACAGACGATGATTCTCGGCAAGGTCGTCGGCGTGTACCGCAAGATGCCCGTCTGATCAGACACGCTTCACCGCGAGGTCGGCTTTCCCGAGCCGACGCGCGACGCCGTAGCCGAGCGCCAAGGCTCCGCCGATCAGCATCGTGGTTCGCATCGGTTCTCCGGTGATTGGCGCGGCCACGAGGCCCGCGATGACGCCGCTCACCGTCCACAACGGGGTCGCGAGAATCGCCAGCGGGCGGGCCCACAGCGGCCGCTTGCCACACGAGACGCAACGCGAGAGGGCCAGTGAGAGCCAGGCGTTGCGACGAGAGGCGCGCTCCGCGTCGGCGTGGCCTTCAGCGACATCATCAGCGTCGAGCAGGAAGCCAGCAGGCCGGGCCAGACCGACACCTCGCGCCTCCACCATCACCTCCGTCGAGAGCTGACAGCGCGGGCATCGCTGCACGCGGGCGAGGTTCTGCACGTGGGTGAGTCGCTGGGACTGAAGGTCGCGAAAGAGGCCGAGCAGGGACATGCACGTGATTGGGGCAGGCCCGCATCTTCCGTCAGCTGATCGTCACCGCGATCGCCTGCCCCTCGTGCAGGACCTGCCGCAGCCTCACCAGCTGCGCCTCGAACCAGGGCCGATCGATGCCCTCCCCCTCCCCGATTCCGTAGCGGCGCAGGCTGGCGAAGAGATCTGTCAGGCGCGCGATCGCGTTCGGTGGGACCTGGTCGATGCGCGCAGCCAACGCCTTCACTTCAGCGCGATCGAAGAATGCGGCGCCACCGTAAGGCCCCTTGAGCTCGGGGCGCCTGGTGCCGCTTGACGCGAGCAGAAACCGTGTGAGCGCCTCATCACCCAGCGCCTCGACCAGCACAGGCCACGAAACGCCGACGACGAAGCGAGGGAGCCCGCTGAGTGAGGTCGCGCCCGGAGCAAGCTGAACCAGGCTCGGGCCGCCTTCGCTGCTCACCGCCCAGCTCACCGACGACGGCCGGTTCTCGGCGAGGGCCAGGGTCGACCACGCGCCGAGGTCGGGAGCCGCGAAGCCGCCCTGCACGATGGGCGCGACGAGCGTCGTGGTGCCGGCGACGAAGACAGCGCCGCAATCGACGTCACACGTCCACACCTCGTAGACCGCGCGCCCCTGCGCATCGACGACCTCGCACAACGAGGGCTCGTACCAATCGGCCGCGAGGCGCTCCTCGAGCGTCAGCTCGGAGCCGTCGAGCACCGGCCCCAGCGCCAGCACCTGAGCGCGATGATGCGGCTCGACGGGAGTCTCGGCGACGATCGGACGAGCGGGGGTGAAGCGCATCGTTTCAGGGGCACTTCACGGGCGCGATGCGGGTGCAGGCGGTCTTCACCAGCTCGGTCTTGCCCAGCTCCTTCGCGAGCCTGGCCGTGGCGAGCTGCAGCGCTTCGTTCTTCACTTGCTCTTCTTCGGCCGACACGCTCTCGAGCAGCTTGAGCCCGTCGGCTTTGCGGTTGAGCAGCCCGAGGAAGTGGGCGATCTCCATCGACTCGCGCACCTCTTCGCCCGTCGCGGTGGTGAGGGCCTTGTCGAGCTCCTTCTCGGCGCAGGCGGTGTCTTTGCGGGCCAGACAGACGCGCCCCAGCCCCACGTGGTGCAGCGCCTGATCCTTCGCGGCGATGGCTTTCTTCCACGCGGCTTCGGCCTTCTCGAGGCGGTTCTGGCGCAGCTCGAGCTCGGCGATCAGCTCCCAGACCGAGGGGTCCTTCTCGGCCGCTGCCGTGTACGAGGCGATGGCGTCGTCCCACCGGCTGGCGTCGACGTAGCGATCGCCCAGCTCCTGGAACAGCTCGGTCGAGGTGATGCCCTTGCCCTTCGCCTGCTCGAGCACCTCGAGCGCCTTCGCCGACTGCTTCGCCTTCACCAGCTCGGTCGACGCCTTCACCACGAGCTCGGCTTGCGCTTTTCCCGGTGCCGCGTCACTCGCGAGCAGGTAGCGCCGAACGGCCTCGTCGAGCTCGCCCCGCTCCAGCGCGGCGTCACCGAGCGACTCATGTGCGTTGAAGTCGCGCGGGTTCAGCTCGATGGCCTTCGCGAGCGCCTCGGCCGACTTCTCCTTCTGATCCTTGATGGCGTAGAGCACGCCGAGGCGGCTCCACGTCGTCGACCGTTTCGGGTCGAGCTTCGCCGCCGCTTCGAACCGGGCGAGTGCCTCGTCGATGCGCTGCTCGGCCATGAGCAGCTCACCTTCAGCACCGGGCAGGCGCTTGTCGTCGGGGCTGAGCCTTCGCACCTCGTCGTACTGCGCGTGCGCCTCCTTGAAGTCGCCCTTCAGGTACGCGGCCGTCGCAGCGACGTAGTGGCCCTCGGCCTCGTCCTTCGGGTTGACCGGCGGGGGCTCGTCCTTCTTGCAGGCACCACAGCCGACCGCGACCACCAGCATCAGCACCGCGGCCTGACGCATGGTTCAGGCCCGGCCGAGCTTCTCGAGGAGCCGCTTCTTGCTGGCGAGCGCCTGCGCATGCGCGGGCTGCGCCTTGAGCACGGCGTCGAGCGTGCTGAGCGCCTCGTCGAAGCGGCCCAACGCGTTGAGCGCGGCGGCGCGGTTGTAGCGGGCCGTCACGTGGCCACCATCGAGCGCGAGCGCGTCGTCACACGCCTTGAGTGCCTCTTCGTTACGGCCGGCGAGGAGCAGCGCGAGCCCGTAGTTCACGTACGTGTCAGGCAGCGTCGCGCCCCAGCGCATGGCGGCCTTCATGACCTCGAGCGCCTTCGGCCCCGCGGCAGCGTCACCCTTGCGCGCCCGCTCGAGCAGCACCGCGCCCAGGTTCGAGCGGTACTCGGCGATCTCGGGCTCGGCCTCGATGGCCTTCTCGATGAACTTCTGCGCCGAATCGAGATCACCCTGGCGGAACGCGAGGCTGCCACGCGCGTAGTTCCACAAGCCGCGATCCTTCATCGGCTCGGGCGCACCCTGCAGCGCGTTCACGGCCCCGGCGAGATCGCCCTTCGTCTCGAGCGAGCGCACCTTCTCCAGCAACGAGTCCAGGTTCGCGGTCGTCATGTCAGAAGGTCCAGGCGACGGTGGAGAGCG
>JAEUJR010000528.1 GCA_016793585.1 Archangium sp. | reverse complement strand
CATCGCGTCGCAGGCCGGAGAGTCGGGCAAGGCCTTCGCCGTCGTCGCCAGCGAGATTCGAAACCTCGCCGAGAAGACGGCGCACTCGACGCGTGAAATCGGCCAGAAGGTGAAGGCCGTGCGTGACGGCACCGAGCGCGCCGTCGGCCTGGTGACGCGCGCACGCGACGAAGCGACGGCGGGCGTGACGCTGGGTGAGAAGGCGGCGCAGGCGCTCACCGACATTCGCGGCATCTCCACCCGTTCCCTCGCGGCCGTCGAAGCGACGCGCGCCGAGACGCAGCGCCTCGAGCAGCAGGGCCAGCTGGTGGCGGAGTCGAGCCGGCAGACGGCCGACCGGGTCGCGCAGGTGGTTCGCCTCGCGCAGGAGCAGGCGCAGTGGGGCCGCGAGCTCGCCAAACAGATGCACGAGATGGCACGCAGCGCGAAAGAGGCCACCACGCGCGCGACGGGGCAGGTCGACGTGGGCCGCGACCTCTCTGACTCGGTGCTGCGCCTCACCGCCGCCATCGACGAGATTCGCGCCGCGCACCTCGTGCTGACGCAGGGCGACTCGGCGATCGGAGAAGAGGTCGCCGAGGTGCGTGAAGACGCGCGCACGGTGGTTCGCATCGGTGACGCGCTCTCGCGCACGGTGGAGCAGCTCGCGCACGAAGCCGAGACGCTCGACGGCGAGGTGTTTCGTTTCAAGCTGCCGCAGCCGCGCGCGGGCGGCTCGTTGTCGGTCGGGTTGCACCAGCCGCTCCAGTGGGACCGCGCCAAGGGCCTCGACCCGCTCTTCGTCATTCAGCTGCAGCTCGCCGAGGTGTCGGCCTCGCTGTACTCGACGCTCGTTCGGCTCGAAGACGGCATGATCGCCCCCGACCTCGCCGAGTCGTGGGAGTCGGACCCGACGGGCCGCCGCTACCGCTTCTCGATTCGCCGCGGCGTGATGTTCCCCGACGGCATGCAGCTCACCGCCGCGCACGTGAAGGGTCACCTCGAGCGGCTGCTCGACCCGGCGACGCGCGCGCCCGACGCCGCGCTCTTCAAGGACATCAGCGGCGCGCCCGCGTACTTCGCGGGGCAGGCGAAAGAGGTGACGGGCATCGAGGTGCTCGACTCGCACACGCTCGACATTCGCCTCGACGAGCCGCGCGCCTTCTTCCTGCGGCTGTTGGCGCTGCCTTCGACCGGCGTGACGCGCATCGTGCAGGGCCGCGTGATGGGCACCGGCCCGTTCCGCATCGACGACGCCGCGAGCTCGACGTCGCTCGTGCTCGAGCGAAACCCCGCCTATTACAAACCCGGCCTGCCGCTGCTGCAGCGCGTGGAGTTCAAGCAGCTGCCAGACCGCGTCGGCGCCGTCGGCGCGTTCTCGTCTGGCGAAGTGCAGCTCGTGAGCAACCTGCACGCGAAGGACCTCACGGGCGCGGGCCTCGAGCCCACCGACTCGTCGATGGTGAACACGCCCAACAGCTGGTTCCTCGGCTTTCACGCGGGCACCGCGCCGTTCGATGACGTGCGGGTGCGCCGGGCGATTCGAGCCGGTCTCGACGTACGCGCGGTGGTCGACGGCTTCCACCCCGGGGCCCGCGTCGCGCGCAGCCTCACGCCGCCCAACCTGCTCGAGGTCGACCGCATTCACGAGCCGCGCACCGACGTCGCCTTCTCGAAGCGGCTGCTCAACGAAGCGGGCCACACGCGGCTGCGCATCACCCTGCCCTACCCGCCCGACCGCGACACACGCGCCGAAGACCGGGTGCTCTTCGGGCCGCTCATCGAAGCGGGCCTCGTCGACCTCGACCACCAGCCGGTGCACGACGGCTTCTGGGACAAGGTGCGTGAAGGCCGGCTCGCCATCTTCCGCGGCAACTGGATCGCCGACGTCGCCGACCCCGACAACTTCCTGCACCTGCTGCTGAAC
>JAEUJR010000939.1 GCA_016793585.1 Archangium sp. | reverse complement strand
CCGCTCCAACGTCGGCAAGTCGTCGATGATCAACACGCTCGCCCAGCGCAACAAGCTGGTTCGCGTGTCGAACACGCCCGGCCGAACGCGCACGCTCAACTTCTTCGACGTCACCATGGAGTCGCACGCGAAGAAGCGCGTCGTGCGGCTGTGCGATCTGCCCGGCTATGGCTTCGCGAAGGTGTCGAAGGCCGAGCGCGAAGACTGGCACCACATGATCAACGAGTACCTGTCGGAGCGGCACACGCTCAAGGTGATCGTCAGCATCATCGACGCCGAGGTGGGGCCGACCGCAGACGACGTCTCGATGCTCGACTTCCTGCAGGGCACGCCGCCGAAGATTCTCGTCGTGGGCACCAAGATCGACCGCATCGGCAAGTCGTACCGGAAGCCGCGCCTGCAAGAGCTCGCGAAGAAGCTCGAGGTGCCGATCGAGGCGGTGGTGGGCTTCTCGGCTACCGAGCGCATCGGCGTGAGCGACGTGTGGAATCGCCTGCTCGCGACCGTCGACGGTCGAGGTTGACCCCCGTCTCGGGCTGGGCCAACACTGCCTTCATGCGCACGAGGCTCGTCGTCCTCCTTGCCTGGTCGGTCGTTTCGGGCTGCCAGTGCAACTGTTCCAACCGCGTCGACTTCACGAAGGACGGCGGCCGTGCGGGTGGTGAAGGCGGCGGCCAGGCTGGCGATGGCGGCACGGCAGGAGGTCGGGCGACGGCGGGCGGGCAGGGCGGTGCGGGCGGCGGTGTGCCCTTCGACGGCGGCGACGGCACGACGACGACGAACATCGGGCCGGGCGGCTTCACGCTCGACGGTGGCTCGGGCGGCGTCGGCTCGGGTGTCGTCACCAACCCGATGGGCCACCTCGTGCTGGGCACGAGCTCGCTCGACCTGGGCTTCATGTGGGTCGCCAACAACAGCACCGGCTGGGTCTCGAAGTACGACACGCGCACGGGCAAAGAGGTGGGCCGCTTCTGGGCGACGATTCCGAAAGACTGCGCGAACAGCCCGAACGGCCCTCCGTGTGCGGGTGGCACCTTTCAGGCAGCGCTCACGGCGGGCCCCGGCAAACACAACCCCTCACGCACGGCGATCGATCGGTTCGGCAACGTGTGGGTCGCCAATCGCGCGGTGGGCCAGCAGGGCTCGGTGACGAAGATCGCGAACGACCCGGTCGATTGTGTCGATCGCAACGGCAACGGCTCGATTCAGACGAGCCGCGATCTGAACAACGACGGGCAGATCAGCATGAACCCGGCTGACGGCGAGATGATCTTGCCCACCAACTTCCAGGACCCGAACCAGTACGACGAGTGCGTGCTCTTCTCGACGCCGGTCGGTGGGCCGGGCGGTGACGTGGCGGCGCGTGCGATCGCAGTCTCGGCCGGCCTCGAAGGCAGCGCCGGTGACGTGTGGGTCGCCATCTATCGCGAGCAGCGCGTGTACAAGCTGTCGTCACTGACGGGCCAGCCGGTGCCCGTGAGCGGTGGCTCGGGCCAGACGTACATTCAGCTCAACTTCGGGCCCTACGGCGCCATCGTCGACTCGAAGCAGCGGCTGTGGGTCGTCGAGATCGGCCAGGCGCGGTTCGCGCTCATCGACGCCAACACCGGCGCGCTCCTCAACGACACCATTCGGGCGCCGGCGAACCTGAACTGCGCCGCGTACGCGCTCGGCATCGACGGCAAAGACCGCGTCTGGGTGCCTGGGTGGTCGCAGGGCGCGAGGGCGTGCCGCTACGATCACACCACGCAGACCTGGGCCGCCTTCGACTTCTCGTCGGCGCGCAGCCAGCGCAACACCGCCTTCGGCATGGGCCGCGGCATCGCCGTCGACGTGCTCGGTACGGTCTACATGAGCGGCTACGGAGGCAACACGGGCCAGCTCATTCGTTTCGACGCCGAGACGGGCGCGGTGAAGCCGTACGGCGGCGCCGCCTTCATCGACTACAGCGACGCGCAGTCATCGGCGGCGATCGGCGTGGGCCTCGACAGTGACGGCCAGCCCTGGGTGAACAACAGCTCGGGCAACATGGTGCGCATCGACAACGCGACCGGCGCGATCCTCAAGTCGACCCAGCAGGACCCGGGGCTCTACACGTACAGCGACTTCACCGGCTACCAGCTGCGCAACTTCACGGCGCCGCGTGGCGTGTACCGGAGGGACTTCGAGGGTTGCGGCGAAGACGCCGAGTGGCGAACCCTGACGTGGGACGCCTCGGTGCCGCCGAACACCACGTTGAGCGTGACGGTCCGGGTGGCGAACACCCTCGCCGAGCTCGCGCAGCCGGGCGCGGCGCGGTACGGCCCCTTCACGACCTCGCCCGTCGACCTGCAGGCGCAGGGCGTGGTGAAGCGCAAGTACCTGCGCGCCGAGTTCACCTTGTCGTCCGCCGATCGCGTGACGACGCCGGTGCTGCGTTCGTTTCAGGTGACGTCCTTCTGCGGAGTGATGATCCAGTGAGCTCGCCGACGAGTGAGACCCATGAAGCGCGCAGGGCCGAGCTGGTTCGGCGGCTGACCGAGCTGGCCCCGAAGAAGAAGCTCGACGCGATGCTCGAAGAGGTCGACGGCCGGGCGCTCGTGCGCAGCATTCCGGCCGAAGAGGTGTACGCGACGATTATCGACGTCGGGTTGGTCGACTCCACCGACATCGTGCAGCTGTCGACGCCCGATCAGTTCCGCACCTACGTCGATCTCGCGAGCTGGCAACGTGATCGCGTCGACGTGCTCGAGGTGCTGCACTGGCTGCGGGCTGCGCGCGGCCAGGACGAGGCCGAGTACCAGAAGAAGCTGGCGCGCCTCGACCTCGAGCTGCTCGAGCTGATGTTCAAGAAGCTCACGGTCATTCACGATCTGCAGGAGAACCCCGACGTCGACACCGAGGGCATGACGCTCGAGACGCCCGAGGGGCAGTTCCTGATCGAGTTCACGATCGAAGGCGTCGACGAGCACGCGATGCGCACGCTCACGCGAGACCTGATGGCCTCGAACCCGTTCGAGCTCACCCGGTTCCTCGAGGCGGTGCGGTGGGAGCAGGCGACCGAGCTCGAAGAGGCGGCGTTTCAGTTTCGACAGAGCCGCCTGCAGGATCTCGGGTTTCCGCCTCTCGACGAGGCCCTCAAGGTCTTCGCGTGGCTCGACCCCGACAAGGCGAAGGTGCTCACCGGCACGCCTGGCCTCTCGAAGCCCGGCGAGCGGGTCGATT
>JAEUJR010000493.1 GCA_016793585.1 Archangium sp. | reverse complement strand
CGATCGTCGCGCTCGCCGCAGTCACCGCCTTCGCTGATCCACCGGCCAACCAGGAGCAGTGGGAAGAGGCCACGCAGTTCGACTGCATCGGCCCGTTCACCCACTTCTCGCCCCCCGACGTGAAGGAGAAGGACGGCTTTCGCTACGAGTACACCGGCGCCACGGTGAAGCTGCGCCGCGCGGCCTCGAAGCCCGGCAAGCAGGTGCGGCTCGGGTTGCTCGCTGGCATCAAGGATCTCGACCCCGAGACGAAGGCGAGCGTCGAGCGGTTCCTCGCCGACTTCGAGAAGGCCGACGTCGACGCGGTGGTGATCGGCGGAGACACCTCGAGCGATCCCCAGATGCTCGAGAACCAGTACGCGTACCTCGCGCAGGCGACGAAGCGGCCCCTGCTCGTCATCGCCGGGAACATGGAGCGCGGCGCTTCGCTCAACTACGCGATCACCAAGGTGCGCAAGGACACGGGCGCGACGAACCTGGTGAACATGGATCTCGTGCGCCGCGCGGACTTCGACGGTGCTGACGTGGTGAGCCTCGGCGGGTACCACGACAAGGCGTTCCTCCACCTCGCCGGCGGCTGCATCTACGCCGACAAACACGTCGATCAGATCGAGGCTGCGGCGAAGGCGGCCGATGACGCGGTCGTGCTGCTCACGCACGGGCCGATGCGGCAGAAGGGGCAGCAGGCGCTCGACTACGTGCCCGGCGCCGAGAACGTCGGAGACCCCCGCCTGACTGCAGTCGTCCAGAGCGCGAAGATCTCGTTCGGCATCACCGGCCACATTCTGGAGGCGGCTGCGAAGGGCACCGACGTCGCCGGCAAGGTGCTGCCGCCGAAGAAGCTGCACCCTGCCCTGTTCGTGAACCAGGGCTCTGCGAACCCGCTGCCGTGGAAAATGAATGACGGCTCCACTGCACACGGCCTCGCGGCGATCATGACCATCGACGGCAAGAAGGCCTCGTACGAGGTGCTGCGCGGGCCCAAGCCGACGAAGTGAACCTCAGTGCTCCTCGAAAAAGTCGAGCATGTACCGGCTCGCGCTGATGCCCTGAGAGACGACGCCGGATGATGACATGCGCGGCGCTGCGCCTCGGGGCCACGTGTGACCACCATTCACGATCTCGAGCAGCACGACCTCCTTGCCTGCCGGGCAACCGCTCCAGACGTGTTCGAGCGTGGTGGTGACGTCGAGGGCGCCCGCATCAGAGAGCTGCCGGGTCACTCGCGTCTGCTGGCAGCCGTTGCGCGAGGCCCAGCCCGCCATCGTGTCGCTGACAGCGATCTTGATGCCAGGGTTGCTGTCGGCGCACGACTCGGGGCCGCCGTCGAAGTTCCAGCAGGGGTCCGCGGTGCCGTGGATCTCGAGGATCGCCTTCTGCCCGGTGCAGGCCTCAGTCGTCGCGAACTGATTTCCGCCCGCGACCGACGCGATGGCGCGTACGGCGGGCAACTGACACGCGAGTCTGTGGCTGAGCGCGGCACCGTTCGAGAGCCCTGTCGCGAAGACGCGCTGAGGGTCGGCCGACACCACCGAGCGCAGGTCGGCGAGCAGCAACGAAAAGTACGCCGCTTCGTTCACGCCCGCGTCGATGCACGCGCGCCCTGAGACGCACTGCCAGCCGCCGTCACCGCCGCCCGCGTTCCAGGTACGAAGCCGCGAGAGGAGCGGCCCCGCTCCCGTTGGCGTTCCGTCGGGCGTCACCACGATGAAGCCACCTGCGAGCGCGAGGTTGCCCAGACACTCGGGCGAGCCACCGTCAGCCCCGGGGCAGGACATCTCCCAGCCGTTCTCGCGATTGCCGCCGCCGCCGTGGAGCATCAGGAGCACGGGCCGTACGCCACCGTCGTAGCTCGATGGAACGTGCACCTCGTACGGACGATCGGGAAACGCACCAAGCGTTCGCACGCTCACCGAACCCGGCGCGAGCCCAGGGCCACCCGCTGCCGAGCCACCCGCTGCCGAGCCTCCCGCTGCCGAGCCTCCCGCTGCCGAGCCTCCCGCTGCCGAGCCTCCAGCGACCGAGCCACCAGCGACGCCACCCGCTGCCGAGCCTCCCGCTGCACCCGCATCTGAGCCTGACGGCGCACCGCAGGCCCCCAGCACCACGATCACCGAGACGAGAGAAACCCGCATGCCTGCATTGAACCACCGAGGGGCAGAAGAGTTGCGGTCGGGTCGAGGAGACGGCCCATGGAGCCGTGCTATGCCGAGGCCTCGATGGTGACTCGCGCGGCCTTGATCGCTTTCCTCTTCGTTGGCTGTTCCCCCGCAGCTGTCGTCGGCGACTGCAGCCCGAAGAACTGTCTGGGTTGTTGCGACAGCACCGGCACCTGCCAATCGGGCGTGAAGAAGACAGCGTGCGGCTCTGGCGGCTTCACCTGTCTCACCTGCGCGTCGAACCAGCTGTGCGGTGCGAAGAGCACGTGTGAGCTCGACCCCAACGCGCCGCTCGACATGGGCGGCGGCACGGCTGGGGGGGCGGCTTCGGGCGGCATGGGGGGCGGCGCGGCGACGGCCGATCAGGAGTTCGTCAACGCACACAACGCGGCCCGACGTCGCGCGACCCCAGCGCCCAACCCTGCGCTGCCCGACGTGTCGTGGGACTCGGCGACGGCCACCTTCGCGAAGGCCGGCGCCGATCGCTGCATCTTCAGCCACCGACAGCAGAACATGTACGGCGAGAACCTGTACGCCGGCACCGCCGAGCCGACGCCCACCGAGGTCGTCGACAGCTGGGACAGCGAGAAGCGCTTCTACACGTACGCGACGAACGCCTGCTCGAGCACGTGCGGCCACTACACGCAGGTCGTCTGGCGCAGCAGCGTGAAGATCGGCTGCGCGACGACCCGGTGCACGACGGGCTCTCCGTTCGGCAACGGCGCCTGGTACCTCACGGCGTGCAACTACTCGCCGCCGGGCAACTACGTCGGACAGAAGCCGTACTGAGCGATGGGAACCTTCCTGGAGAAGTACGGGCGCTGGGCGCTCGTCTGCGGCGCCTCCGAAGGCATGGGGGCCGAGTTCGGCAAGCAGCTCGCGCAGCGTGGGCTCGACGTGGTGCTGGTCGCGCGGCGCGCAGACGCGCTCGAGACCGTGAAGCAGTCCATCGTCGCCGAGACGAAGCGTGAGGTGCGCTGCGTCACCGCCGATCTCTCGAGCGCCTCGGCCATCGACGAGGTCGTGAAGGCGATCGAAGGCCTCGAGATCGGGCTCGTCGTCTACAACGCAGCGCTCTCGCCGGTCGGTCCGTTCCTTCAGCAGACCGTCGCCGAGAACCTCAAGGCCATCGACGTCAACGTGCGCGGGCCGATCGCGTTCTCACACCACTTCGGCGCGAAGATGGCGTCGCGTGGGCGCGGCGGCGTCGTGCTGCTCTCGTCGCTCACCGCCTTTCAGGGCTCGCCGTTCGTCACCACCTACGGGGCGACCAAGGCCTTCAACCTCGCCTTCGCGGAGGGGCTCTGGTTCGAACTGAAGTCGAGCGGCGTCGACGTGCTCTCGGTGTGCGCCGGCGCGACGAAGACGCCGAACCTGCTGAAGGCGGCACCTGACGGCGCTCCGGGAATGCTCGAGCCGGCCCAGGTGGTGCGCGAGGCGCTCGACAGGCTGGGCGGCGGCCCCACGATGATTCCCGGCGTCTTCAACCGCGTCGCTTCGTTCTTCATGCGCAAGGTGCTCACGCGCAGAGCGACGATCTCGATCATGGGCGACCAGACGAGAAAGCTGCAGGCCCCGAAGGCGCTCCCGCGATGATCACGCTCCTGCTGATGTCCCTGCTGGCGGCCGACGCCGAGTACGAGAAGGTCGGCGAGACCGATGGCGTCACCATCGAGCAGCGCGCGATGCCGGCCTCGAAGTTCGTCGAGCTGCGCTTCACGACGCTCACCGACAAGACGCCGCGCTCGTTGTGCGACGCCGCCTTCGGAGACGGCAAGTTCGACCCGAAGGAGCCCGACCTCAAGGCTCGCACGATCGTGCAGGAGTCGGCCGACGAGCGCGTCACCTACGAGCAGATCACCCCGCCGATCGTGAGCAACCGTGACTACGTCGTGCGCGCGAGGCGGCTCGTCGAAGGCGCCAGCTGCCGAATGACCTTCGAAGCGGCCAACGAGCTGGGCCCGAAGTCTCCCGAGGGTTGGGTGCGGGTCAGCAAGCTGCGCGGGTACTGGCTGTTCGAGCCCGTCGAGGGCGGCAAGACGAAGCTCACGTACGTCGTCTTCACCGACCCCGGCGGGTCGATTCCCGCGTTCCTCGTCGAGGGCAACCGCAAGAAGCTCGGCGTCAACTGGGTGAAGATGATCGAGTCGCGGGGGTCGAAGGCGTCCTCCCCATGACGACCATCGCCGTCGCGCCGACGATCAGCAGCACCGCGACGATCACCTCTGGGCCGACCGACTCGTTGCCGAGCAGCGCGCCCATGGCCACCGCGATCGCCGGGTTGACGTACGAGTAGCTGGTCGCCACCGCGGGCCGCGTCGCGCGAAGCAAGTACGTGTACGCGGAGTACGCGACGAGCGAGCCGAACACGCAGAGGTAGACCCACGAGAGGCCGACCTTGAGCGGAATGTGCTCGGGCACGCGCTCGCCCGCGGCGAAGCTCACGAAGGCCATCGCGCCCCCGCCCGTCGTCATCTGCGTCGCCGCCGACATGAGCCCCTTCGGCAGCGGCAACTTGCGCGACAACATCGACCCCGCGGCCCACGCGATCGGCGCCACGCACAGAATCGCGGCGTAGAGCGGCTCGGCGCGCAGCTCGCTCCCGAAGCCCAGCACCGCCACGCCCGCGAAGCCGGCGATCAACCCGGCCCACTCTCTGGGGGTCGCACGTTCACCGAACAACGGCCCCATGGCCGCCGCGCACAACGGCATGGTGCCGCAGACGACGGCCGCGATACCCGACGAGATGTGCTTCTCGGCGAGCGCGACGGTGCCGTTCCCCAGCACGAACATCAACACGCCGACGGGCAACGAGAGCAGCCACTCCTTCGGCGTGGGCCACATGGCGCCGCGCACCTTGAGGAACGTGAGCAGCACGAGACCGACCAGCACGAACCGAACGCTCGCCATCATGAACGGCGGCAACGCCTCCACGGCGATGCGCATCGCGAGGTAGGTCGAGCCCCAGATGACGTAGACGGCAGCCAGCGCGGGCACGACGAAGCGGGACTCCGAAGCAGGCGCTGACATCGCGCCAGTCTCTAACGCCTGCCGGGCCTGCTCCGCACTTCAGAAGCGCCCGACGAGGGCTGGCCCCACCGCCATCGCCTCGTTTCGTGACCCAACCGTCACCATCGAGAGTGTCGGCGAGAGCGACACCGCGGGAGCGGCCGCCGGCTCGTCACCGGTGAGAAAGTAGGTGAGCCCGAACGTGGTGACGGTGGTGAGCAGCGTCGCGGCCGACATGATGGGCAGATTGAGCTGGGTGAGCACCGCCCCCAGAATGAACGTCACCAGCCCGACCCCGAGCGGGAGCGCGGTGAGCTTGAGCACGCGGCCCGGGTTCAGATCGACCGCGTGCGCCCACAGGCTGCCCAGCGCCATGCCGATCGCCGGAGCGATCAGCACCGCCGCCGTTCGCGTCGACGACGGAATCGTCGTGAAGAGGAAGCTGGTGAGCGCCGTGAGCACGAACGCGTACGTCGAGGTCATGCCCATGAGCGCGAGGTCTTCTCCTGGAATGTCCTCGACGCTCCAGAGCGCGATGAGTGGAACGAGCATGCCGAGCTGGGAGACGGCCAGGGCCAGCAGACTGGCGAGGGTGAACGAGGTGACGGTGGCCGCGGTGGCGATGCCGAAGCCGGCGAGCGCGCCCACGCCCAGCCCCAGCGCCATCGTGCCCGCAGACGAGAGGCCGATCGGGTGCACGTACTGCAGAATCGCCGCGCCCGCGCCGAAGACGACGCCACCGGCGAGCGCGCCGATGAAGGCCCCGCTCGTTCCCAGCTGGCCGCCCGTCGCGGTGCCCGCACCCGCGAGCCCCGACAGGATGAGCCCGTCGAGCCCTTCGGCGAACGCGAAGAGCGGCCCGCCACGGCCTGCAGAGAAGCGGCTGAAGCGCTCCTTCGTTGCGGTGCGATCGGCGAGCGCAGGGCCGGGCGCCTCGGCAGGCGGAGGTGGCGGGGCCACCAGCTCGGGCTCGGCTGCGGCAGGAGGCGCCTCGGCAGGCTGTGCAGCGGCGACCGAGGCGAGCACCATCACGGGCATCAGGAGCCGGAACATGGGCGGCGTCAAAGCACACGACGTGCCCTCACGCCGCACCACGATTCGCTGGCTTCCCCAAGCGCGCAGACGAAATTTCATCGCCCGATGACGGCGCGGCCCCAGAAAACGATGGCGTTGCGCGCGGGGCTCAGCGGCTCGAGGCCCAGTGAGGGAAACACCTCGGGCGCCGAGCTCTTCATCAAGACGAGCCGTCGCGCCACCCGCCTGGCTTCGTCGACCGTCTCGCGATCGAGCGGCGTCATGTCGGCGAACCGCCGCAGCTCGGCGAACGCCGGAGACGACGCCTTCGTGCGCTCGAACATGGGGTCGAAGACGACGACGTCGGCGCTCTTCGACGGCTGCGTCTTCAAGAACCCGTGCGCCGCCGCGTGGTGCACTTCGAGCCGCGCGCTGTTCGGCCACGGCGGCTCCAGCTTCAGCCCCTCGGCCATCAGCACCGCGAGCGCCTTCGAGGCCTCGAGGCCGATCACCTTGCCCGCCGGGCCGACGGCGCTGGCCATCACCCGCGCGTCGGCGCCGAGGCCGAGCGTGGCGTCGATCACGATCTCTCCCGGCGTCAGCGCCGCGAGCCGCACGAGCAGATCGGGCATGGGCGAGCCTGACGCCAGCCGCTTGAGCCGCAGCATCGCGATGCCGGGGCTCACCCCCAGCTCACCGCTGGCGTCGACCAGGTGCCAGCCACGCCCGCTGCGAACGAGGAAGACCGAAGCGACGACCCCGAGCTCGCGGGTGAGACCGTGCTTCCTCGGGCGCTCGTACAGCGGCAGCTGCCACGCGTGAGCGACCCGCCGCGCGTCGTCGACCCACGCGGCCGAGGGCTCGGCGCTCCACGTCACCGCCAACGGCTCAGGGCTTCTCATCCCACGCACGCACTTCTGCGGCGACCCTGCGCACGCCGTCGTAGGCCGCGTCGTCGGGGGGCTGAAAGCCGTTCACGCTCATCGGCGCCAGAATCTCCCGGCCCACCCGATCGCGCACCGTCAGCACCAGCAGCAGGCGCTGCAGCTCGGCCCGTACGATCTCGGGCAGATCGGCCCGCACACAGAGAATGTCGCGCGGCGTGCGCTCGGTCTTCGCGATGATGCGAAACGAGAGCGGGTCGACGTCTTTCGAGCGGCGCAGGGCGGTCAGCGAGCCCTGGTACGTCGCGCCCGCGTCGATTCGGCCGTCGAGCAGGGCCTGCAGCACCGCCTCGTGGTTTCCGAGGAACTCGATCGCGCCGAGGTGCTTCTTCGGGTCGATGCCGTTGTCGCGCAGCACCTTGACCGCGTAGACGTAGCCCGACGTCGAGGCGCGATCGACGAAGCCAAAGCGGGCGCCCGGCAGGTCGGCGATGCTGCGAATCGGGCTGTCGTCGCGAACCACGATGTAGCCGGCCGCCGTCGCCGAGCCGTCTCCGATCATCTGCACCAGACACGGCAGGCGCTGCTTCTCCATGGCCAGCGCGTACGTGTACGGGCTGAGCATGACGGCGTCGAAGTCGTTCGAGGCGGTGCGCGAGACGACGTCGTCGTAGCTCTCGCCGATCACCAGCTCGACGGGAACGCCCAGCTGCCGGCTCAGGTAGTCGTCGAGCTTCGCGTAGGCCCGCTCGACCGACTCGCGCTCGAGCACCGGCGGCACGAGCAGCCGCAACTTCGTGAAGCCCGCAGGAGGCGAGAACAGCGCCACCCGCTCGGTGCTCTTGCGCGGCGTCGGCTTTGGAGGCGCGAGCCCCTCGGTGCAGGCCGACACCAGCACGATCGCGGCGATCACGAAGGGCCTCACGCGGCTTTGGCTCCGACGACCCGGTTCCGACCCTGGCGCTTGGCCACGTAGAGCGCCTGATCGGCGGCGTCGAGCACCACCTCGGCCGTCTTGCCGTCTTCGGGGAACGTCGCGACCCCGATGCTGACGGTGATGGTCTGCGTCCACGCGTTGGTCTCGTTGATCTTCTGCTCGACCGCCTCGCGCATACGCTCGGCCACCTGCATCGCCTCGGCCTTCGTCGTCTCGGGCAGCAGCACCGCGAACTCTTCGCCGCCGTACCGCGAGATGAGATCGGTCGCGCGCAAGTCGCGCCCCAGCACCTCGGCCAGCCGCCGCAACAGCTCGTCGCCCGCCGGGTGCCCCATGGAGTCGTTCACCCGCTTGAAGAAGTCGACGTCGAGCATGAGCACCGCGAGCGGGCGTTTGTGGCGCTCGCACCGCAGCAGCTCGGAGTGCAGCGACTCCTGGAAGCGCCGGTGATTGAACAGCCCGGTCAGGCCATCGGTGACGGCCAGGCGCTCGAGGCGCGAGTTGGCGTCAGAGAGCTCGCGGGTGCGATCGGCGACGGTGCGCTCGAGGTTCTCGCGTTCGCTCTGCAGGGCCGTGGCCATGCGGTTCACGATGTCTGACAGCTCGCTCATCTCGCGGCCGGGCAGCGCGGGCACGCGCGTCGACAGGTGCCCTTCGCCCATGCGGCGCACCGACTGCTGCAGAATCGCGACGGGCCGAATCACCACCCGGTTGAGCCCCAGGAACAGCGCTCCCGCGATGAAGAAGAAGAGCCCGACGGTGCCGAGCGCCCAGCGCCTGCGCACCTCCCAGAAGGCCGTCTCCATCTGCGCGAGCGAGAACCGAGCCGTCACCGTCGCCCAACGAATGCCCGAGACCGCCGGCGTGGCGATGCGCATGACGTTGCCCTCGCGCACCCACACGGGCCCATCGGAGGCGATGGCCTGCTGCGTGAAGGGATCGGCCAGCACCCGGTTGAACTTCTCGGGGCTCGAGTGCGCCATCACCCGCGCGTCGTCGTCGACGACGGCGAGCTCCATGAGCCCGTGCACCTCGAGCCGCTCGGTCGCGTGCGCCACCACCGTGTCGAGCGCCGACATGTCGTTCTGCGCGACGCTGGTCGCCACGGTGACGCTCAGCGCCTCGAGTGCGGTGAGGTTCAGCTCCTTGAACTCCTCGAGGGCGTCGCGGTTCGACGCGCGCACGGCGAGGGTGGCGACGACCGAGAGCGCGATGGCGACGACGCCTGGCACCAGCAACGTCAGCTGCGCGCGAATGCCCATCGTCGCGAAACGCCCTCTCGTGCTTCGTCAGCCTGCCTTCTGCCCCTGCAACTGCGCCACGGTGACCGACTGATTCCGGCCGTGACGCTTCGCAAAGTACAGGCACTGGTCGGCGAGGTCGATGAGCGTCTGCTTGGCCTCCCCATGATCGGGGTAGGTGGCGACTCCGAGCGACATGGTGATCTTCAGCGGGCCCTGCTCGGTCTGGAAGACCTCCTTCATCACGCGCTCGCGAATGCGCTCGGCGATCGCGTGGGCGCCCCTGGTGTCGGTCTCGGGCATCACCAGGCAGAACTCTTCACCGCCGTAGCGGGCCACCACGTCGGTGTCGCGCGCCGTCTCGCGCAGAATTCGGGCCACGCCCTTGAGCACCTGATCGCCCGTCGGGTGGCCGTAGGTGTCGTTGACCGACTTGAAGTGATCGACGTCGGTGAGAATGACCGACACCTTGCGGCCGTACCGCTTGGCCGCGGCCATCGCGTCGTCGAAGCGCGTCTGGAACGTGCGGTGGTTGAGCAGGCCGGTCAGCCCGTCGGTGGTGGCCATGCGCTCCATCTGCTCGTACAGCTGCGCGCGGAGCACCGCCTGCGCGGCCTGAATACCGATCACCTCGAGCATGCGCAGCTCGTCGTCGTCGAAAGCCGCCTTCTTGCGCGAGCCCGAGACGAGCGTGCCGAGAATGCGGTTGCCGGCCACGAGGGGGAAGATCTTGAGGCTCTGCAGCCCGCGAATCTGCGTGTCGTCGTCGAAGATGATCTGCCGATCCATCGCGCCGACGTCGCGGCCCGGCAGCGGAGCGCCGTAGCGCACCACGTTCGCCACCAGCCCGTTGTTGTCGGGGAACGTCTGGTTCTCGAGGGCGCGCCCCGCCGACGTGACGCCGCTCATGCGCACGATGCGGTGCTGCCGTTGGCCGTTGACCTCGTTCACCAGAGTGACGGCGCAGAAGTCGAGCTGGGCCACCTGGCGTGCGCTCTCGAGCACCGCGAGGAACACCTGCTCGGGGTTGCCGGCGCGGTTCAGCTCTTCGATCGCGCGGAAGAACCGATCTTTCTCGTCGCGCGACCGGCGGATGTACCCCATCACCCGCTCGACCTCGATGGCGCGCAGCACCTCGCCGGCGATGGTGCCGAGCAGCTTCTCTTCGTCTTCGGTGAACGCCTGGTTCTCGAGGCGATCGGCGATGAGCACGCCGCGCACGAGGCCCGAGCCTTCGAGAATCGGCACCGCCACGATCGCGCGAACGGTCGGCCCGCCCGACTCGTAGTGCGTGACGCCCTTGAGGCCGCCCTGCCCGTTCATGCGTACCGGCACGCCCCGCTTGAGCAGCGCGCCGAAGATGCCCTCGCCCGCCGCGAAGCGCTCGCGTTGAACGTGCTCACTCACCGAGCGGCAGTCGTGCAGCTTGAGCGAGCGATCGTCAGAGGTGAGCAGGAACGCGCCGACCGTGTGGGCCTTGAGCGCGACCTCGGCCACCTCGAGCGCGCTGCCCGTGGCGCCTTCGATCTCCTTCACCGCGGCGAGCAGCCACTTCTCGTGATCTTTCACGCCAGGCATCGAGTCGTGCGTGCCGCTCGAGACGAGGCGGAAGGTGCGGGCGCGCTCTTCGACCTCCTTCAGGCGGTGCTTCACGGCGTCTTCTTCGGCGTTGCGCGCGGCCGCGAGCCGGGCCGAGAGCACCACGTGGTACAGCGCCGCGAAGAGGCCCACGAAGGCGACGCGCGCGAGCCAGGTGCCCCACCGATCGGGCAACGTGAGCACCGCGTCGAAGAGCACCGCCGTGCCCAGCAACGTGGCCCCCGCCGTACGCGAGAGGAACGACACGAGGAACGCCATCAGCAGGTAGACGATGGGGAAGAGCACCTCGCTGCTGACAGCGACGGCCACGAAGGCCACCGCGAGCGCCGTCGACCCCAGCTCGAGCTCGTCTCGCAGCGTCACCGGCACGTGCAGCATCGAGCGCCGCACCCGCCGCACCGTCGACATCGTCGTGCCCAGCACCAGCAGCCCGAACACGGCGGCGTCGGCCCACTCGAGCGTCGCGAACGAGCGGAAGCGCCCCCGCGCCAGAAAGGCGAAGGTGATCAGCACCGCGAGGCCTGGCACCAGCCGCACGATCGCCTGGGCCCACTTGGCCGGGGTGAACGACACCGACCGCGAGGGCTTGAGACGGGGCAGCGAGGTCACCGGCGTCATGGAGCACCCTCCAGGCTGAACACGATCTCTCCGGGCTTCACGAGCCCGAGTTCTTCACGCGCCGCACGCTCGAGGGCGCGCGGGTCGTCACGCAGCGCTTCGACCTCACGGCGTAGGCGCGCGTTGTCGTCACTCAGGCGCTGGTTGCGCTCCTTGAGCGACTTCACGTCCTGCGAGAGGCGCACGTAGCGACGAAAGCCGCCCTCGGCCATCGCTGACGCGGCCGCCAGGAGAAGGGCGATGAACACGCTGGCCCAGAGCACCTGTTGACGACGCATCATCGAAGGCGACGGTACCAGCGGGTCGGCACCCGGCAAGAAAACCGCTACAGGTTGCAACGAGCCTGAAAAACACTCGGGGCGCGCCCGGAGAACGCCTCCGAACACGCCCCGAAGATCTGCCGCAGCGGAAGCCTCAGCCGCCGTCGCGTGAACCAGCGTCGACCACGCCCGCGTCCACGAGCCCAGCGTCGACTGGAGCGTCAGGCCACACGCCCCGGAAGGTGAGCTTCGAGACCGTGAAGCAGGCCGTACCGCTCGGCCGGTCGCTGGCGAAGTTCCACCTGCGGAAGATCAGGTTGCGGCCTTCTCCGACGAAGACGCCAGCGTCGGTGCGCCGGGTGCCCGCGGTGAAGTTGTAGCTGCCCGAGGTCGCGAGGTAGTCGCCTTCGCAGTTGTCGAGGTTGTCATCACACCCGAGCGACGCGCTGAAGCACGAGTCACAGCTGCCGAAGTCGGTGTCGAGCGGAAGGTTGCCGGCGTAGGGGAACGTCGGCGGGCCGTTCGCGGTCTCGAAGTAGAGCTCGGCCGTGAACGTGTCGACGCGGTTGGCAGGAGCCTCGAGGGCCTGAAACGCATCCCACCACTCGAAGCCGGCGAGGCCACCGTCGGGATCGCCGATGTTGAAGCTGCCCTCGACGTCTTCCATCAGATCGATCTCGCCGTAGTCCATGCAGTTGAGGCCGGCGTCAGCGGTGCCGCCCGCCGAGCCACCAGCCGACGCAAAGCCACCGCCCGTGTTCGCCGAGCCGCCGCCCGTGCCCATGGGGCCGCCGCAGATCTGCAGCGTGCACGCCTGACCGGGAGCGCAGGCGCCGCACGTCACGCCGCCCTTCCCGCAGGCGGCAGGCGTGGTGCCTGCCTGGCACTTGCCCGTCGAGTCACAACACCCGTTGGCGCAGTTCATCGCGTTGCACGCGCCACCACCGCACGACGGAGCGACCGCTACCGCGGCGCCAACCAGAAACCCCAGCGCAGCCAATTTGACCGTGTTCATCGGTGCCTCAGGGCCACTGAGTGGTGAACGAGAACGAGTTCAGATCGATGCACCCACCATCGGGGATCGGGTCGAGCGAGTTCGAGTCGACCTGCACGTACCGAACGCCGGTGATGCTCCCGACGAAGGTGCCGGCGTCGACCGAGTTGGTCGCCGAGGTGACGTTGTAGGCGCCGCGCCGCGCCAGGAAGGTCTGCACGCAGCCGCTGCCGTTCATCTGGCAGTTCGTGCCCATGAGGCTGACCGGGAACGCAGGCATCGCGTTGGTGATGGTCTCGAAGGTGCCGGTGAGCGGCGACGGCACGGCGACGGCCGGGTTGCGGTTGAAGACCGAGAGATCGACCGTCACGTACGGCGCCGAGTTGGTGACGACGCCCGTGTAGTGAAGCCCGAGGCCGCCGTCGTTCAGCAGCTCGTAGCTGCCCGAGCCGGGGCCACCCGTGTACGCGATCGGAGCGGTGAACTGCAGGCACGCGCCCGCATCAGCAGCCGAGCCGCCGCCCGTGCCCGACATGCCGCCCCCCGTTCCCGAGGTGCCGCCGCCCGTGCCCGAGGTGCCTCCGCCGGTCCCCGACAGGCCGCCCGCCTTGGGAGAGCCCGCGTCAGGCACCGGCACCGAAGGGCCGCAGCCCGCGCCGAGAATCGAGCCGAACACCAGGACGAGTGACGACACTGCGACGACGAACCGGGCCATGCGCATTCCTCTTTCGATATGTCCGAACCGGGACTTCACCTTCGTGGGAGGCGCGCCACTATCACGATCGTGTGACAGCAGGGAACGGGGGCCCGGGCAGCTGATGGCGGAGCAACTTGCCGCTCGCGTTCCTCGGCAGGCTCTCGACCGTCACCCACCGCCGCGGAACCTTGAACCCCGCGAGTCGTGCCCGCGCATGGGCGTCGAGCGCCTCGGCCATGGGAGCGCCCCGCCACACCACGAACGCCACGGGCACCTGGCCCCACGTCTCGTCCGCCATCGGGGCGACCGCAACGTCGAGCACGAGTGGACTCTCGCTCAGCACCGCCTCGACCTCGGCGGGGTAGATGTTCTCTCCACCAGACACGATCAAATCGACGCGCCGCGCGTGCACGGTGAGTCGCCCGCGCGAGTCGAGGTGCCCCAGATCTTTCGTTCGCAACCACTCACCGGCCGACGGCGTGACGGTGGGCCCGCGCACGCAGATCTCTCCGATCACACCAACGGGAACCGGCCCCTGCTCGTTCTCGATGCGAACCTCGAGACCAGGCAGCGCAGGCCCTGCGGTCGTTCCATCGGCGTCGGAGAGGCGCTCGGTGGTGACCTGCGAACACGCCTCGGTGAGCCCGTACGTCTGCAGCACCGGCAGACGCAGGGTTCGCGCGCGCCGCAGCAGCTCGACGCCCATCGGCCCGCCACCGATCAACAGCGCCTCGAGCGACGGCGAGAACGCAGCGCCAGGTTGTTCGAGCACGCGGCTCAGCGCGGTGGGCACGAAGCTGGCGTGCGTGAGATCGCCTCGACGGAGCAGCAGGGCAACCCGCGCAGCGTCGAACTGCTTCTCGAGCACCAGCCTCGCGCCCATCACCGCCCAGCGAAACGCCATCGCGAGCCCGCCGACGTGAAAGAGCGGCAGCGTGCCCAACCAGACCTGATGCTCGTTTGCGCCGAGGTTGGCGGCGTTGGCCCGGTGCGAGGCCAGGAAGTTGCCGACGGTGAGCGGAACGAGAGACGGAGTGCCCGTCGTGCCCGAGGTGAACAGCCCCGCGGCTTCGTCACCCTCGTTCAGCTCTGCCTCTCGCACTGCACCGCGAGTCGGCGAAGGAAACGCCGTGCTGAGCACGAGCTTCGGCTGCACGCGAGCGAGCAGGGGCTCGAGCTCGGCGGCCGTCAGTCGTGCGTTGAGGGGAACCAGCGTCGCGCCCCGTCGGAGCAGCGCGAACCAGAGGAAGAGCACCTCGGGCCGGTTCCAGGTGATCGTCGAGACCCGGTCGTTCGCTCCGAGGCCCTGCCCTTCGAGCCATGCCGACCAGCCGTCGACTTCGCGTGCGACGTCAGCCCAGCTCCAGCGCCGATCGTCGAACTCGAGCGCGAGCCGGTCGGGGAAACGCTGCGCCGAACCCCCGACGGGACAACGCACTTCAGACGCCCCACCCCGGTACGTCGGGCAGCGTGATGGCTCCGTTCTTCGGCGTGAAACCGTCTGGCGGAAGGCCATCGAACAGCTCGGTGGTCGACAGGCCGTGCGCGTACTTCGAAGGAGGAAGCACCGCCGCCAGGTGCGTCGCAGCAGCGCGGGAGATCGCCCCATCCATCGTGGTGGTGACGTACGAGCCGAGCCCCGCCGCCGACGCTTCACGCGCGAGCTCGAGCGAAGGAATGAGCCCGCCGAGCACCGCCGGCTTGAGCACGAGAATCTTCGCGGCCGGGCGCGGGTCCGAGACCATGACCCGAGAGCGGTGACTGCGAATGCCGAGGGCCTCGTCGGCGGCGACCGGAATGGGCACCAGATCGCTGACGCGCCGCAGCCCCTCGATGTCGTGAGACGCGACCGGCTGTTCGCACAGCTCGATGTTCAACGACTCGAGCCCGCGCAGCGCCGAGCGCGCGGTGCCCTCCGTCCACCCGCCGTTCGCGTCGATGCGCAGCGCGATGTCGGGGCCCACGGCCAACCGCACCGCGTGGAGCCGCTGCGCGTCGAGCGACACCGTCTTCGCGCCGACCTTGAACTTGAGCGTCTTGAAGCCAGCGGCGACGGCCTGCCGGGCGCTCTCCACCAACGCGTCGGCGTCGGGCCCTTCGATGAGCGCGTTCACGGGAATGACGGAGTGCGCCTCGCCGAGCAGCAACGCGACAGGAACCCCGCGACGCCGGGCGAGCAGCTCGAGCAACGCGCACTCGACGCCGAAGCGCGCCGCCGGAGTCGCCTCGAGCGACGTCAGGGCATACCCAAGCTCGTCGATGGACTCGATCGGCTCGACGGTCAGGCTCTTCAACACCGACTCGGCATCGGCGAACGACTCGGTGCCGAACGCCTGCAGCGGAAACGCCTCACCGCGGCCGACGAGCCCCTCGTGTTCGACGCGAAGCTCGAGGCCGACACGCTCCTTGAGCGGCCCGCGCGAGGTGTTGAGCGGCTTCTTGAGGCGCAACGTGATGGGACGCAGATCGAGTTTCATGAGTGGGCGAGTCCCAGCGCAAAGAGAAGTCCGTAGACGAGCTGCAGCTTCGCGGTCCCGGCGAGCGCTTGATTGAGCACTGGGCCCGACTCCTTCATCAGCAGCCGGAGCGGCGGCACGGCGAAGACGAGCGACCCAAGGGCGCCCAGCACCCAGCTCGAGGCGAGCCCCAAAGCCCAGAGCACGATCGGCATGACCGCCGAGAGCACCAGCATCGAGACGTACTCGGCCTTCCCGAAGCCCACGCCGAGCCGC
>JAEUJR010000482.1 GCA_016793585.1 Archangium sp. | reverse complement strand
CGTTCGCTGCGGCAATGCAGAGTTCCCGCTCGTCGGTGGCGCCTCGACGCCGAAAGATCTCGCGCTCGGCTGTGGCAACCGCGGAGATCTTCCCCAGCTCGTCTTCTCGGCGCCGGTGGCCGACCTCACGCTCACCAGCCTTCGCAAGCTCGTGCACCTCGAGCCGGCCGTACCCGACCTGCGCTTCACCCCATACGGCGAGCGTGTGCAGCTCGGCGGCAGGTTCGTACCCGACACGCTCTACAAGCTGACGTTGGGCACCGCGCCGATTCGCGACGACGCCGGCCGCGCGCTGCGCGACGTGAAGAGCGCCGACGTCTACTTCCACCTCGGTTGGAAGACGTCGTTCCTGCGCTTCACACAGTCGACGGCCCTGGTGGAGGCGCGCGGCCCGCGCATGGTGCCGCTGCAGGGCTACGGCGAAGCGAAGGCCGACGTGCGCGTGTATCGCGTCGACCCGCTGCACTCGGGCCTCTGGCCGTTCCCCTCGTCACCCATCGTCATCGACGAGCAGAGCGCTCCGCCCTTCCCCGGTGAGGAGCCGACCACGCCAAACGTTCCGGGTGCGCTCGACGCGCAGTCACTGCAGCAGCACCTGCGTCTGCTCGGCAGCCCGCTCGTGTCACGGCTGGTCGATCTGCCGCTCGCCGACAAAGCGAACACCACGACGTTCGGCCTCGACCTCAAGCCGCTCGTCGACGATCGCCCGGGCACCTATCTCATCGGCCTGCGCCGCCTCACCGGCCGGCCCGAGCGCGCGTACGTGCGCGTGCAGATCACCAACCTCACGCTCACCAGCATCGAAGAGAACGCACAGGCCATTCTGTACGTGCGCACGCTCGACACCGGCGAAGCGGTGCGTGGCGCAACGCTGCGGCTCGAAGGCACCGATGAGATGAACGGCAACCCGATCTCGGTCGAGAAGACGTCGGACGCCGACGGCCGGGTCGTGCTGATGCCGCTCAGCCATTGGTCGTCCATCACGCGGGTCTCGGTGCGCTCCGGCGACGACGTGCTCGTGCTCGACCCGCGCGAGACCCTGCCGACGTTCGCGAACAACCACTGGTCGAGCTACGGCGGCTGGCTGAATTGGCTGCTGGGCCAGTCGATTCCGCGTTCCCCCAACGACGCGACGCTCGGGTTCATCTTCAGCGAGCGCGCCATCTACAAGCCGGGTGAGCCGGTCTTCTTGAAGGCCTTCGTGCGCCGCAAGAGTGAAGGCGCGCTGCAGCTCGAGAACCTGGGCAGCTACCTCATTCGGGTTCGTGGCCCCGACGGCACCGTCTACCCCGTCACGACGACCACGACGGCGCTCAGCACCATGGCCGGCACGTTCAAGGAAGACGGCGTGCCCACGGGCGAGTTCTCGGCAGAGCTCGTGTACGCGCCCGTTCGGCAGCAGGAGACCATCGTCGCGACGCGCAGCTTCAAGATCGAGGCGTACCGCGTGCCGACGTTCGAGGTGCAGCTCACCGGAGCTCCGCGCGTTCGCAACGACGGCGCGTTCAAGGTGAAGGCCGTCGCGCGCTATTACGCGGGCGGCAACGTCGCGAACCAGCCCATCACCTGGAACGTCACACAGCGGCCCTACAGCTGGTCTCCCAAGGGCCTCGATGGATTCTTGTTTGCGTCGTCGGCGCAGTTCGCGCGGCCGCAGTCGCAGCGCTCGCCCGGCGTCACTTCTCAGCAGGGAGAGCTCGACGACAACGGCGCCGCCGACATCACGATGAACCCGCAGCTCGACCTCGATGGCTCGGGCCGCGTGTACCGGTTCGAAGCGACGGTGGTCGGCCCCGACGAGCAGCCGGTGACGAGCGCGACCGAGGTGAAGGCCCTGCCGCCGTTCGTGCTGGGCCTCAAGGTGCCGCGCTACCTCGAGAAGGCCACCGAGCTGAAGGCCGAGCTGGTGACGGTGGGCATCGACGACAAGCCGTTCAAGGATCAAGAGGTGCGCGTGCGCCTGCTGCGCCGCGTGTGGCACTCGACGCTTCGCGAGACGAGCTTCGCGACGGGCCAGGCGAAGTACCAGACCGAGCAGGAGGACCTGCAGGTCGCCGAGAAGACCATCAAGACGCTCGACGCGCCCATCTCGCAGGTGTTCCCCATCACCGACTCGGGCGTCTACGTGGTCGAGCTGTTCGCGTGCGACAAGCTGGGCCGTGTGCAGACGCTCTCGGCCGACCTCTACATCGGCGGTAACACACCGCAGTCGTGGCAGAAGTCTCGTGATGGCGTCTTCGAGGTGAAGACCGACAAGAAGTCGTACGTGCCTGGCGAGCTCGCGCATCTGCTCGTGCAGAGCCCCTACGCCACCGCCCGCGCGCTCGCGATCGTCGAAGACCCGACGGGCAACCGCTACTTCTGGAAAGACGTGTCTGGCTCGCGCGTCGTCATCGACGTGCCCATCACCGATCGTCACGTGCCGAACCTGCCCGTGCACGTGGTGCTGATGCGTGGGCGCATCGGCGAAGGAAAGACCGACGACTCCCGCTACAAGCCAGCCACCGCCGCGAGCAGCCTCGAGCTCGAGGTCGAGCCCGCGAAGAACCAGATCACCGTGAACGTGCAGCACCCCGAGGTCGCGCGGCCCGGCACGAAGCAGGACTTCACCATCACGCTGGCCGACGATCA
>JAEUJR010000478.1 GCA_016793585.1 Archangium sp. | reverse complement strand
GGGGGTCTCACGGCGCTGCATTCTCTGGGGTCCACGGCTCGTGTGCGCCGATTACCCGGCGAGCCCGAACGGCCGGGTGACGGCCATCGACCCTGCGACGGGCGGAACCCTCTGGAGCTACGACGTGCGCACCGACCGCGCCGACTTCCTCATGGTCGCTCCGCAGATTTTCCTCGCGCGCCTGGTGGTGCAGACGACCGACCGCATGGCCGCCGTGTTCGAGGCGTACCCCGCGTCGACGACCAACACGAACACGCAGTGCCGCCGCTACTTCATGGTGACGCTCGATGCCCAGGGCCGCGCCATCGCCGGTCAACGCATCGAAGACCCGCTGCTCGACGTCTGCAATCACCCGCACCCGTACGGCGTGGCCGCCGATGCCGTCGGCAACATCTTCATCGCGTTCTCGCCGACGACGAGCCAGCAGGCGCCGCTCAAGCCCGGCACGCCGACGTTGCTGATGAGCTACACGCGCGATGGCGTCTTCCGATGGAAGGTGACGGATTCGTCGATGCCGGGCGGAGAGCTGGCCGTCGCGCGTGGGTTGCTCTACCCCGAGAACGGCAGCGTCGCGTTGCTCGCCGCGACGGGAGCTCCAGCCTTCAGCCTGCCCAGCGCGCTCGGGCGCATCGTCGTCTCTGACGCACGGTTCATTCCTACGCCGGTCGAAGGCGCGCAGAGCCTCAGCGGCTACGAGGCCGGCCTCAACACGCTGCGATGGACGCACGTGCTGCCGACGTCGAGCCGGTTCTGGTCTGATCAGCTGCGCCTGGCGTCATGGAAAGTGCCCAATGGCCAGCGCACCGTGGCGCTCACCTTCGTCGAAGACAGCGCGAACCCGCTCACGCCCATCTCGCTGCGCGCGATTCACGTGAACGACGGCAGTGAGGCCTTCAGCTGCCCGCTGTTGATGCTGCCGCGCACGCCAACGCAGCTCTTCGAGGTGGGCGCGAACACGTTCGGCATGATGGAGGGCGCGCTCGACGACAACGGAGGCCCCGGCTGTGGAAAGTGCGACCCACCGTTCGCCGGCAGCTCGTCAGCGTTCCGCCAGTTCCGAGTACCGGGCTTGAGCGTGCCCTTCGAGCCGTGGATTGGCACGTTCGGCGGCCCTGGCCACGACCATCGCGAAGAGGTTCAGCCGACGGGCCCCGGGCCGAACTAGGCCACCTCGAGCCACTTGAACCACACCGGGTGGTGCTCGCGGTACCAGAGCAACGCCTCACGAATGCGCTGCTGGTGGGCCTTGGGCATCACCTCGTCCTCCACGCGGTCGAAGTGCACGATGACGCGCTCGTTGTCGTACTCCAGCGCCTGCGACAACATCGTCTGCAGCTCGTTGCGAATGCGGCCCGAGTCGCTCACCTTCACCGGGCGCTGGGCGAAGTCGACGCCGCTGATGAAGCGCGTGAGCAGCGGGCTGAAGCACAGCCTCGTCTCCTGCACCGTCTCGAGCAGGCGGAAGGTGAAGTGAATGTTCGAGCTCGCGTTGTGCGTCGCGAGGCGCGCGGTGACGCGGTAGCGGTTCTCGGCGAGCTGCTCGACGCCCTTCATGCCGGTGTACGGGTCGGCGCACATGTAGCCGGTGCACGAGAGCACCCGCCACGCGCGCTCGTCGAAGAAGTCGTCGGCGTGCAACACGCGCTGCTTGAGCGGAATGTTCGAGACGAGCGCGTCGTCGATGGCGTGCGCGTACGTCTTCACGAGCCCGTCTTCCACTGGCCGGCCGTAGAGCGTCGAGAGCTGCGCCTTGAAGTCGTGCGCCTTCGGGTCGAGGCGCATCAAGCGGTACTCCTCGTCGAGAGGCAGCTCGAACTTCGGAGACAGCGGCGCCATCGTCACCTCGACGTCGAACACCTGCGAGAGGCTGGCGGCCTGCAACGCCTCGGCGGTGGCCGCGTAGCCGTCACAGAGAAAGACGTGGTCTTGCCCCTGCGCGTCCTTCCAGCACTTCACGAGACACGTCGGCGCGTAGGTGCCCGAGTCGGTGAAGACCGGCAGCCCCGTCGGCGCCACCCACCCTTCTTCGACGAGATGCGCGCCGAGCGAGCGCCACTCCTTCCACAAGTTGCCCAGGCGGCCGGCACGGCTCTTCCCCTGCAGGGTCCACACGTGAATGTTCGAGCGCGGAATGCCGGGGAACGCGGCCTCGATGGTCTCGACGACGAAGCGGCGCGGCGTGCAGAAGTCGAGCAGCACCGAGCGGCGCGCGGCCTCCTCCGAGATGCGGCGTGGCAGCGTGAGGCACGCCATGTACGCCTCGTACGGCTTCGTCACCCGCAGCGGAGCGTCGAACAGGTGCAGCACCGCCATCGGCCCGGTGTCTTTGCCTTCGGCGAAGCGTGAGGTGTTCTCGAGCGTGTCGACGGCGGCGCCCCAGACGGTGAGGCCGCGGTGTTTGAGCTCTTCACGAAACTGGTTCCACCCGAAGCCCTTCTCGTTGAGCAGCCGGCGCACGATGCCGTCGAGCGCTCGGGCGACCTGCGGCCTCGCGTAGACGCGGCCGAAGCCGAGCAGCGGGTTGCTGCCCATCTCGGGCGTCTCGCCGGCCTTGGGCATCAGGCCTTCACCGAGGCTCACCATGAGCGCGTGGTTCTCGGGCAGCTCGCGCGTGAGGTACCAGAGGCCCTCGCTCATCACGTAGGCCGAGATGGCGTCGGCGGCCTTCTTCACCTGGTTGAACTGGTGCTTGTCGACGCCGACGCCTTCACCGAACTGGCCGAAGAGGCGCGCACCCAGGGCCGTGGTGGCCGCCGTCATCGCGAGGCAGCGGGCCGTGTTGCGCGGCGTGAAGCTGTGCGCCGACACGGGCTCTTCCTGGGCGCGTTCGACCTCGACGTCTTCGAGCCAGAGGTGAAAGCGGCCGAGCACTGGTCGGGTATCGAAGGCCCACTGGGCCACCACGTTGCGCCGCGCGAGGTCGTGCATGCCTGGCAGTTTGCGCCTTGTCAGGGCCGACGTCAGGGGAATCGCGTTGCTCCGTGACGACGCTCAAGCAGCACCTGTCAGGCGCGCTGCTCGACGCCTTCTCATCGCCTCACGCTGAGCCGGCGCAGAGTCGTTGATCAGCGCGCGGGATGAGCGCGGAGCCTTCGAGTCGGGCGAACGCACGCGACGTACGAGCGTTCGAGTTCTTCACGAGAACGTCGCTGTCAGTGCGACACCGCGCCGCGCTGACAAACTGACAGCGGCGCGCTCGTCTTCTCAGCGCCTCACCGAGGAGCGCGGGCTGGCGTGCAGCTTGCTCGGAGCGCGGCGCATGACCCTGACCCGAATCGCCGCCGCAGTGCTCGCCGTGACCGCCGCTCTCGCCCACGCAGACGAGCCCGACCTCGAGCCAACCTGGTCACTGGGAGCCGGGCTCTCGTACACCTTCGGCGGCGGCCTGCTGGGCCTGGGGAGCCTGGGCACGCCCTCGGGCGGGCTCGGAGGACTCACCGTCGTCTCGTCGCCATCGCTCACCCCCAACGTCTCGCTCGAGCGGGCGTTCTCGCCGCATTTCGCGCTGGGCCTGGGCCTCGAGGCGGGCACGAGCTCCGTCTCGGTGGTGGGCGTGCCTCAGCGAAGCCCGCCGTCGGGCAGTGTGGCCATCGGAGTGAGCCCCCGGTTCACGCTCACGTCGGCCTCGGCGCCGGTCGCCTTCACCCTGTTCGCCACGCTGGCCACCGGCTTCGCAGGCGCTGGCTCGGTCGTCTCCATTCTCACGCCCACGCCGATGGAGCTGACGTCGAGCTCGCAGACCTTCGCCGTCGGCGCAGCGGGCGGCATCGCGCTCGAGAAGCGCTTCTTCGAGCGACTGGCCGTGCGCCTTCAGGCGCAGCTCGCGCGGGTGTCGCTCAACCGCTTCTGGACGGCCTCGCAGCTGGTCGACTCGGAGGGCGCGGTGGTGAACTCACGCAACGTCGCCTCGGTGGTGAACGCGAACCTGGTGCCCTCGCCCAGCATCGAGCTGCGGCTGTACCTCTAATCGCCCTGCTCGCCCCAGTCGGCGCGGCACTCGGCCTTCTCGTCGATGGTCTCGCGCTGCTGGGTGACGAAGCGCTCGTTGGTGACGCTGACGAGGTCGCGTTCGGTCCACCGCACGCGCGCCCAGCCCTGCTTGCCGCAGTCGCGCGCTTCGGTGCGACAGGTGCGCGTGACGACGAGCCGGTCGTTCGTGGCGCTGACGGCGGCGCTGCACGAGGTCTCTTCGGGAGCAGGGCCAGACCCCACCGACGTCGACGCGGAGGCGCCCTCGCGTGTGAGGGTGTCGAGCACTGCGCCGGTCTGACGATGCACCAACACCACGCCGACAGCGCCTCCGCGCAGGGGAAAACCGCGTTCGTCTTTCGAGTCGGTGTCGACCGAGAACGCGTTCACCACCGCGGTTGGCGTCTTGAAGCTCGCGCGCTCGGCGGTGATGGAGGCCTCGGAGGTGAGCGTCGGACAGGCGGGAGTCGGAGCTCCCGTCACGGGCCGGGTGTACGCAGCCGGGTAGATGGCCTTGATGACATTGAAGGCCTCGAGCGAATCGCACTGCCCGAGGACGACGATGAAGAAGCCGGGCTTGAGGCCGGGCAGCGAGGCGCTCTCGACGACCTTCGGAAAGCCCGCGGCCAGCCGCACGTGCGGGTCGACCAGGGGCGCCAGCCGCTTCCACGAGGCGAGGGCAGCGTCACCGTCGGCGCGCGTGGTGCCACCGCTGAAGACGAGGTGCTGAGCGTCGGCGTACGCGACGCCTGAGACGAGGAGCAGCAGGCCGAACAGTCGCATCGGCCTCAGTGTACCCCGCCGGCGCGCGATGGCGCTCGCTCCAGGCCCGGGTGGACCTCGGTCGGCAGCCTCCGCGAGTCGGCGCCCACGCGCCTCCCTGCGGGCCGGGCTCCGTGCGCACTCGTTTGGCCCCGCGCGCGTCTGTGCGAGGGTGCGCCCATGCCCGTGTGGATGGCGCTGACCGGAGCGTTGCCGGCGCTGGCGTTCATGACGCTCGTCGACCTCGCCGACGCGAAGCGGCCCGAGCCCCACTGGCAGGTGCGCAAGGTGGCCGTGCTCGGCGGGCTCTCGGTCTTCCCAGTGCTGTGGCTTCAGCGCGCGTTGAGTCCACTGGTGCAGGTCGGCGGCGTACCGCAGGCGTTCTTCGACGGCTTCGTCTCGGCGGCGCTGCTCGAAGAAGGCGCGAAGGCGCTGGTGCTCGCGCTGGCGGTGTGGCGTCACCCGGCCTTCGACGAGCGGCTCGACGGCATCGTCTACGCCACGCGCGCAGGCCTTGGCTTCGCGCTCGTCGAGAACGTGATGGCGCTGTCGGCCTCGGAGACGACCTTCGGCTTCATCGGCACCTTCGTGCTGCGCGCGTTCTTCTCGGTGCCGTGCCACGCCATCGCGGCGGGGTTCATCGGCGACCTCGCGGCGCGGCGACGCTTCGACGGCTCGGGCCCCGGGCTCGTGGGGGGCTTCGTCATCGCGGTGCTGCTGCACGGCGCGTTCGACATGGCGCTGTACGTGTTGCCGCTGTCGACCGGCTGGTGGGAGCTGGCCCTCGCGCTCGTGCCGCTGCTGGTCGTGGTCGTCGGCTTTCTGGTGCTGCGCCAGCGCGCGGCGGCGGCCCTCGCCCTCGACGACCGCGACCACCACCACCCCGACCGGCGGCCGCAGCGCGTCGAGGCGGGCTACGTGCTCCGGTGAGGGTTTTCCACGACCCGTCACCAGAACGCGACGCCGCTGTTCCACATGAGGGGGCCGAGTGTGGTTAATAGAAGGCCGTGGGGGCCGGGAGCTGCAATGCCGTCGTCTGAAGGTTCATTCGAGGTCCAGGTTCACGAGCGCGAGCGCGTCATCGAGGTGAAGTACCCTCGACGGCTCACCGCCGACGCCCTCACGGCCTACGAGAACGAACTCAAAGCGGCGGTGAAGAAGCTCGGCTCCACCTGGCGCTGTCTCGTCGACCAGACGAACCTCGACGTCATTCCGCCGCACCTGACTGATCAGATCACCGAGATGAACCGGTGGGCGGCCCAGCACGGGCTCGTCGCCGCCGCGCGCGTGGTGAAGAAGACGGCGGTGGGTGAGCTGCAGTCGAAGCGCATTCTGCGTGAGAGCGGCCTCGGCGAGACGGCGCACGTGTACTTCGACCGCAAAGAGGCGTGGGGCCACCTCGTCGGGCCGAGCTGATCGACCGCAGTGTTTGCGCGGCGCCGTCGTGCAGACCGTGGAAGTGACGGCGAGCCAGCGTGGCACGTGGAATCCTCGTCATTCCCGTCCCCCTCGTTCCCGGAGTCACCGTGCCAGGCCGTTCCCGTCGTCGCGCAGCTGCCCGTGAAGTCGTCGCTGGAGACACCGCTCCTGACTTCGAGCCGAAGGCGCTCGAGGCGTTCACCAGCGAGCAGGAGAGCGCGGCCGCCGACGAAGTGAAAGCGCAGGCCATTCGCGACCTGCTCGAGGGCACGGCTCCGGCAGACGCGATGCGCATTCTGCGAGGCGCGCTCGAGCAGCAGCAGGGCCTCGACAAGCTCGAGCGGCGCGCGGCCGACAAAGAGCTGGCGCCCGACTGGCAGCGTGGCGGCTACCCGTACAAGAACCTGCTCGCGCGAAAGACGTACGAGCGGCAGAAGTACCGTCTGCAGGTCGAGCTCTTGAAGCTGCAGGCCTGGGTGAAGGACACCGGCCAGCGCGTGGTGGTGCTGTTCGAAGGGCGCGACGCGGCGGGCAAGGGCGGCGCCATCAAGCGCTTCACCGAACACCTGAACCCGCGTGGTGCGCGCGTCGTCGCCCTCGAGAAGCCGAGCGAGCAGGAGCGCGGCCAGTGGTACTTCCAGCGCTACGTCGAGCACCTGCCCACGGCGGGCGAAATCGTGCTGTTCGACCGCAGCTGGTACAACCGCGCGGGCGTCGAGCGGGTGATGGGGTTCTGCTCCGAGCCCGAGTACCTCGAGTTCATGCGCCAGGCGCCAGAGTTCGAGCGCATGCTCGTGCGGCAGGGCATTCACCTCTTCAAGTTCTGGTTCTCGGTGAGCCGCCGCGAGCAGCGCCGAAGGTTCAAGGTGCGCGAGGTGCACCCGCTCAAGCACTGGAAGCTCTCGCCCATCGACCTCGCGTCACTCGACAAGTGGGACGACTACACGAAGGCGAAGGAGGCGATGTTCTTTCACACCGACACCACCGACGCCCCGTGGGTCGTCATCAAGAGCGACTGCAAGAAGAGAGCTCGGTTGAACGCGATGCGGTACCTGCTGCACTCGTTGCCGTACACGAAGAGAGACGCTGATCAGATTGGCCCCGTCGACCCGCTGCTGGTCGGGCGCGCGGGCATCGTGTTCGAGCGCGGGGAGCAGATGACGCCGATGCCGGGCAAGGCCTGATCAGAGCCCGGCGGCGCGCGCGACCTGGAACACCACGACCGAGAGAATCCACGCCGCGCCGTACGTGTACGCGAACAAGAAGATGGGCCAGCGCCACGAGCGGGTCTCTCGCCGTACCGCCGCGAGCGTGCTCATGCACTGGCAGGCGATGACGAAGAAGGCCATCAACGCGAGGGCGGTGGCGGCGCTGTAGGCCGTGGCGCCGTCGGCGCGCTTCGCTTCACGCAGGCGCTCGGCGAGCGGAGCGCTGTCGTCTCCCGCGTCTTCGATGCCGAAGATGACGCCCATGGTGCCGACCATGAGCTCACGCGCTCCGACGGAACCGATGAGGCCGACGTTGAGCCGCCAGTCGAAGCCGGCGGGCGCGGTGACGGGCTCGAGCAACCGGCCCACCGACGCCGCGAGGCTGTTGTGCATCGCCACCACGCGGGGCGACGCATCGGGTGGAGGTGTTCCAGCGCTGGGACCCGGCACCGTCAGCAGGGCCCACAAGACGACCGAGGCGACGAGAATCACCGACCCCACGTCACGCACGAAGCGGGTGGCCGCGCGCCAGCCCACCCGGGCGACGACGGCGGCCTGCGGCACGCGGTACGGCGGCATCTCGAGCACCAGCGGCCGCGGCTGCGAGGTGCGCTTCACCGTGCGGCCCAGCACCAGCGAGGCGATGAGCCCGAAGCCAAGGCCCGCGAAGTAGAGGGCCACGAACAGCCCGCCGCGGAACCACACCGACTTCGCCGCGAAGAACGTCGCGATGAGCAACCCGAACGTCGGAATGCGCGCCGAGCAGGTCATCAACGGCAACACGAGAATGGTGCGAAGGCGCTGGCCGGGGTCTCGAATGATGCGCGAGGCCGAGATGGCCGGCACCGCGCACGCGTGCGCCGAGAGCAGGGGCACGAAGGAGCGTCCACCCAACCCCGCGAACCGCAGCAGCCGGTCGACCAGGAACGTGCCGCGCGCGAGGTAACCCGAGGCGTCGATGAGCTCGAGGGCGACGGTGAGAATGACGATCTGCGGGAGGAACGCGAGCACCGTGCCCGCTCCGCCCAGCACGCCGTCGACGAGCAGCGACGAGAGCAGGCCGGCGCCGAGCAGGGCTTCGATGCGGGCGGCCAGCGCCTGGTTGAACACGTCGATGAGGCCCGTCACCGGCTCGGCGATGAAGAACACCGCGGCAAACAGCGCGGTCATCAGCCCGAGGAAGATGACGGGCCCGAACAGCGGGTGGAGCAACACGCCGTCGAGCCGCTCGGTGCGCGCACGCACGCGGGCGAACGCCTCTTTCGCGTCGACCCTCGGGCGCAGCACGCGCTTCGCGATCGCGGTGACGTCGAGCGGGCCCGACGGGGGAGCCGCCTTCAGGCGCGCCGCTTCGCTCGTCGCCTCGAGCACGCGGGCCTTCACGTTGACGTCACGCGCGCTGGTGGCGACGACGCGAACGCCGAGCGCTTCACCAAGCGCCGTCGCGTCGAGCTCGAAGCCCTGCGCCATCAACGCGTCATGCTGGGTCGCGAGCACCACGAGGGGCAGGCCGCGGCGTCGAAGCTCGAGCGTGAGGCGGAGCCCGAGGGCGAGCTGTGTGCAGTCGAGCACCTGGGTGATGACGGCAGGTGTCTGGTGCTTCGAGAGGTCGTCGAGGAAGCGGCGGGCGTGGCCTTCGTCGCTCTCGGGGTCGGCCTCGCCTTCGATGGTGTAGACGCCGGGCAGGTCGACGAAGCGCAGGGTCTCGTGCTCCGACACCGTCACGAGCGCTTCGAGCACATCGACGGTGACGCCGGGGAAGTTGCCGACCTTCGCGTGCGAGCCCGTGACGGCGTTGAACAGCGACGACTTGCCGGCGTTCGGGCGGCCGACGAGCGTGACGATGGCGGTCTCGCTCACGACGCTGCTCCGAAGCGCGCGCGTGACGAGTGAGGACGAAGGGTCAGTTGGAGCTGACAGCCGGGCGCGCTGTTCACGACGCAGCTCCGGCGGCTGG
>JAEUJR010000418.1 GCA_016793585.1 Archangium sp. | reverse complement strand
GCTGCCGCCCGAGCCCGCGTCGCTCGCCGCGTTCAACCACGCCATCGCCTACGTGCCCTCGCTCGACCTGTACCTCGACGGCACCGCCGACTTTCACGGCAGCAAAGAGGTGCCCTCGGCCGACCGCGTGGCGAA
The DNA here is from genome assembly GCA_016793585.1 of Archangium sp. The sequence continues at coordinate 2,799 of JAEUJR010000418.1, read as the reverse complement.
CGTGCTGGTGGTGGAGCCCGACGGAAAGAGCCGCTTCCTCGTCACCCCCGAGGCGAACCCGGCCGACAACGCCACCACCGTCACGATGGACGTGACGCTCAAGCCCGACGGCAGCGCGACGGCGAAGGGCTCGGTGCTCGCGACGGGCCAGTCCGCTCCCGAATTGCGCCGCCAGTACCAGACGGCGGCGACGCGGCAGGCGACCTTCGAGCAGGTCTGGGCCAACTCGTTCCCCGGCGTCTCGGCGAGCGACCTCACCATCAGCGACACCACGAAGCTCGAGCAGCCCGTGACGATGAGCTTCAAGATGGCGATGCCGCGCTACGCCGAAGCGGGCGCCGGGTTTCTTCGCTTCTTCCCCTTCGGTGCGAGCCGCGCGTTCACGCAGGTGATGGCGCCGCTCTCGGAGCGCAGCAGCGACGTCGTCTTCCAGAGCGTGTGGACCAACCGCTTTGAGTACACGTACACGCTGCCCCCGTCGTGGACCGCGGGTGAGCTGCCGCCGAAGTTCGTCGCGCAGAGCCCGTTCGGCACGCTCACCATCGAAGCGACGTGGAAGGACGGCAAGCTGCGCGTCGTCGGTGAGATGGTGCTCTCGAAGGCCCGCATCGCGGTGAAGGACTACGCCGCGTTCCGCACCTGGCTGCTCGAGGTCGACCAGGCGTTCGCGCGCAAGTTGACGGCGCAGGCCGGTGGTCAGACCGCCGAGTTGCTGCGCTCCCGCTGATCAGCGCTCCGTCTGGCGTGACCTGACACGCGGCTCGGCGATGACGAACGACAGTCGGCGAATCGATCGCTCGAATATGGGAGTGATCACCGACTCTCCCCGGCACGCAAACTTGCGCAACCACGCATGCCGAACGAATCATGCGCGGTGGCTCCACCGACCCACTTTCGCGTTTTGACTCAGGTGGAGTATTCCGCTGCTAGCCGACGAGGTGGGGGTCGGCTCGAGGAGTACACGTAATGACTGTCGGCCCCCGCCTTCTCCGCTTCGCGCTCCTCGTTTGCGTGTTGGCGACGACCGCGACCGCGCAGGTCTCGGAGTTCAGGCTCGAGCGGTTTCAGTTCAACAGCGGCGTGCGCAAGGGCCTCGCCTCGGCGAGCGGCGACCTGCTCGACAAGGGCCAACTGCACCTGCTGCTCGCCTTTCACTACGAGCACAACCCGCTGCTCGTGTACGTCGACAGCTCGCGCCTGGGCGCCGTCGTCGGCCCGCGCTTCACCACGCACCTCTCGGCTGGCTACGGCATCACCTCGTGGCTTCAGGCGAGCGTCGAGCTGCCCATCATTCTCTTCCAGGGCGGTGACACCTTTCCCATGCTGCAGCGGCCCGACTCGTTCGGCATCTCGACGCCGATTCTGCAGGGGCGCCTGGGGCTGTTGAGCCAGAAGAAGGGCGGGCTCGCGCTCGAAGACGCTCCCCTCGACGTGGCCTTTGGCGCTGCCTTCGTGTTGCCGCTCGCGACGGGCGCGACGCTCTCGCGTGAGTTCGCCGCCGTGCCGTCGCTCTCGGCCGGCCGCGACTTCGGCAAGTTCCGCCTCGGTGGAGAAGTCGCCGGGTGGATTCGCCCGTCGAACGTGGTGCTCTCGTCGGGCACCAGCACCATCAAGGACAGCGTCGGTCACCAGCTCTCGACGCGCCTCATCGCCAGCACGACGGTGCTCGAGAAGCTGCACCTCGAAGGCTCGGCGCACCTGGGCATTCCGCTCGAGAAGGGCTCCACGCCGGTCGGCTTCGAGCTGCTCGCGGGTGCTCGGTACCCGGTGTGGCTGCTCGAGCTCTTCGTGCTCGGTGGCCCCGGCTTCGGCCAGCTGCCCGGTACGCCCGCGTTCCGGCTGATGCTGGGCGCCAACCTCGCGCCGAAGCGTGACGTCTGTCTGCCCGGCGAGAAGCACGTGCCGACCGACTGCCCCGACCTCGACGACGACGGCGACGGCCTCAAGAACCGGGTCGACGTCTGCGCGCTCGAGCCCGAAGACAAAGACGGGTGGAAAGACGACGACGGCTGCCCCGACCCCGACGATGACGGCGACGGCATTCTCGACGGGGCCGACAAGTGCGTGCGCGTGAAGGGCGTGGCCGAGTTCAAGGGCTGCCCGCCGCCGCCCGCGCCGCCCGATTCGGACAAGGACGGCATCATCGACTCGCAGGACAAGTGCCCCAACGAGCCCGGCCTCAAGGAGCGTCAGGGCTGCCCGATTCGCGACGCCGACAAAGACACGGTGGAAGACGCCGATGACGCGTGCCCGAACGAAGCCGGCCCCGTCGAGCGCAAGGGCTGCCCCGTGAAAGACCGCGACGCCGACACGGTGGAAGACGCCGTCGACAACTGCCCCGACGAAGCCGGCGACCCTGCGAACCAGGGCTGCCCGAAGGCGAAGAAGCAGCTCGTCGTCATCACGGCCGAGAAGCTCGTCATCAAAGACCGTGTGTACTTCGCGACGGCGAAGTCGGTGATTCTGCCGAAGTCGTTCGGGCTGCTCGATCAGGTCGCCGCGGTGCTGAAGGCGCACGGTGAGATCGCCCTCGTCACGGTCGAAGGCCACACCGACGACCGCGGCAAGCGCGACTACAACGTGAAGCTCTCGGGTGAGCGCGCCGAGTCGGTGCGTCAGTACCTCATCAAGGGTGGCGTGGCGGCCGAGCGGCTCAAGGCCATCGGCTACGGCCCCGACCGACCCGCAGACACGAACGCGACCGAAGCGGGGCGGGCCAACAACCGCCGCGTCGAGTTCGTCATCGAGACGGCTGAGAAGGTGAAGATCGAAGCGAAAGAGGTGAAGTGATGAAGGCGT
>JAEUJR010000393.1 GCA_016793585.1 Archangium sp. | reverse complement strand
CTCCCGTGCAGCTCGTCGTCGGTGGGGAACGCAGCCGTGAGCACTTCACCGTGCTCCTGCACTGGGAGCGGCGCAACGAAGACAAGAACGCGCCGCCGCCGGTGCCTGCGGGCCAGCCCGTCGTCATCGAGATCTGGTCGGAACAACCGAACGACTACGAAGGCGCCGCCTTTCTCTTCGCCCGAGGCGCCCTCGAGCCGAACGTGACCGAAGCGGAGTGGATCGCCGAGCTGGATAAACGCGAAGCCGAACGCAGCAAAGCCGCCGCCGAAGAGGCCGCGCGACTGGCCGAAGAGAATCGCCGCCGAGCGGAAGCGCACGCGAAGCAGGTCACCATCGACAACGAGCGCCGCCGAATCGAATACGCCGAGCTCGAGAAGCGCCGCGCCGCCAACATCGCCGCGCGTGAAGCGAAGCTCGCCGAGCCGAAGGTCGAGACGGCGTACGAACGTGAGCGGCGCGAGAAGTACGCCGCAGGCCTCGCAGCGCCGTCACGCCCCGACGCCGAGTACATCGAGGCCCGCCGCCGGGAGATCGAACGCCAGAAGGCCGAAGCAGCCGCCGAAGCCGAGGCGCGTCGCCGGTGGCAGGAGGAGTCGGAGCGTCGCTGGCGCGAAGCCGAAGCCCGTCGCCCGAAGCCGAGGCCCGAGCCGACGGGGCCGCCTCCGCCCGCTCCGCCGCAATCGATTCCGCTCAAGCCCGCGCCCTACGTGCTGTGGATCGACGGGTACTACGAGTGGACTGGAGTCGCGTGGGTCTGGCTCGAGGGCTGGTGGAAGGTGAACGAGGCTGAGCGCGCCCGCTACGAGCTCGCGGCACGCATGCCCGCTCCGGCGCCGAGGGTCGAAACGCCTCCGCCCTGCCCCGTGCCGCAAGGCCAATGGCAGGCCGGCACCTGGGTGTGGAACCTCGAGGCGTGGGTCTGGTTGCCCGGTGTCTGGCTCAGCAGCCAGCGCCCCGTTCACCAGGCCGTGCCCGTGACGCCGAAGAATTGATGGCGTTCGCCGCGCCGCGTCGTAAGAACGAAATGTGACCGCCGTCGTCGATTCTCCCCGCGCTCGCACGCTCAAGACCCTCGCTGACGAGACGTTCGATCTGCTCGTCGTCGGCGGGGGCATCACCGGCACCGGCATCGCGAGAGACGCCGTGCTTCGTGGCCTCAAGGTGGCCCTCGTCGAGAAGCTCGACTTCGCGGCCGGCACCTCGAGCAAGTCGACGAAGCTCATTCACGGTGGCCTGCGCTACCTCGAGCAGGGCGAGATCAAGCTGGTGTTCGAGTCGGTCAACGAGCGCAACCGGCTCATGCGGCTCGCGCGGCATCTGGTGCGCCCCCTGCCCTTCCTTGTCGCGCACTACAAAGGCGATCGCCGCTGGCTGGTGACACTCGACATCGGCCTGTGGCTGTACGAGGCCCTGTGCTTCTTCGGCGGCTACAAGAACCACAAGACGCACCGCGCGCAGAAGACGCTCGAGCTCGAGCCCGGGCTTCGGCAGCAGGGCCTCACGGGCGGCATCCTCTACTACGACGCGATGACCGACGACGCGCGGCTCACGCTCGAGAACGCGCTCGACGGCCGGGCCTCTGGCGCCGTCATCGCCAACCACGTGCGGGCCGGCGCGCTGCTCACCCAGGGCGACGCGATCACCGGCGTCACCGCGACCGACGTGCTCACCGGCAACACGTTCGACATTCGCGCCAAGCTCGTCGTCAACGCGACCGGCCCGTGGAGCGACGAGGTGCGTGCGCTCGCCAACGAGAAGGCGCTGCTGAAGCCGACGAAGGGCATTCACCTGGTCGTCGACGAGAAGCGCCTGCCCGCCCGCAACGCGCTGGTGATGACGCACCCGAAGGACAAGCGGGTGATGTTCACGATTCCCTGGGGGCTGGGCCGCACCGCCGTCGGCACCACCGACACCTTCTTCGACGGAAAACCCGACACGGTCGAACCGACCGCGGCCGACGTCACCTACCTGCTCGACGCCGCCAATCACTACTACCCCGACGCGAAGCTCACCCCCGACGACGTCATCAGCACCTGGTCGGGGCTGCGGCCGCTGCTCGCGCCTCCCGACGCCAGCGCCGGGGCGTCGCAGGTGTCTCGCGAACACGTCATCGTCGAGCGCAAGGGCTTCATCACCATCGCGGGCGGCAAGCTGACGACGTACCGCACGATGTCGGCCGAGGTCGTCGATCGCGTGGTGAAGCAGCTGGGGCTGAAGCAGCCCTCGACGACCGATGATCGACCCCTGCCCGGCGCGAAGGACTTCATGGAGTCGGACGAAGTGCTGCATGCCTTCGAGCAGAGTCTGGCCAGCGATCGCCTCGACGCGAAGACAGCGAAGAGCTTCGTCGAGATGTACGGCGGCCGGGCGAAGCAGGTCCTCGAGCGTTGCCAGGCGAGCGCCGACACGAACACCCGCGTCGACGGCGAGCTGCCGTGGCTCATGGGTCAGGTCGACGAGGCCATCGAGAACGAGTTCGCCGAGACGCTCGATGACGTGTTGTCGCGCCGGCTCACGTTGGTGCTGCGCGCGAGAGATCAGGGCCTGGGCATCGCCGAGACGGTGGCCCAGCGCATGGCGAAGGCCCACGGGTGGAACGCCCAGCGCACCGAGCAGGAGCTGTCGGCCTACCGGGCAGTCGTCGAGTCGTCACGCGCCTGGCGGCGATGAGCGACGCTTCGACGCGCGTTCGTTGAGCACCTGCAGGTACGAGCCGGGCTTCGGAGACAGCGCCTTCCCGTCGAAGAACACCTGCGCAGGTCCCGCACCGGCCACCACCACGCTGCCCACCGGCAACGCGAGGAACGGAACGAGCGTCGGGCGCAGCGCCGACAACGCCAGCAGCGGCAACGTGAAGCGTTCACCGTGATCGTGCTCCTGCGAGCACGAGAACGACCACCCCGACCAGGCCTGCGCAGCGTCTCTCGCGTCGACGCGGGTCAGCACGACCGCGTCAGCGTCTTCCGAGCAGCGTGAGACCAGCACCGAGGCGCGCACGGGAGGAAACGCCAGCTCGAGGTCGAAGCTCTCGTTCACCCAGCGCTGAAACGTCACCTCGCGCACGGTGCGATCGACCGCCTCGACCCATGTCTCCTTCGGGGCGGGCACTGGCTCCTCGAGGCCGAGCGTGCCGTCGGCGCGCTGCTTGAACCGCAGCAGGTGGCCGCCGAGGCCGAGCGTCTGGCCAGGCTCGAAGCGGGTTCCCTTCGCGACGGCGTGCTCGACGTACCCGAGCAGCAACCGCTCCGGGTGGGGGACGATGGGGGGCTCGACGAAGGTGATGGTGACCTCGGGGTGGCCGTGGCTGCCGCACCCGGTCGTCACGAAGGTGTTCACTTCTTCGCCTTCTTCTTCGGAGCCTTCTTCTTTGGAGCCTTCTTCTTCGCAGCCTTCGGCGTCGGCCTGGCCTCGTCTTCCGACGCTTCGAGAAACTCCTCTTCGTCGAGGAAGGCCTCGTCGTCGCCGAACATCTGCGCGCCGAGCTTCTCGGCGAGCGCCCAGCAGTCCGTCAGGCGTTTCCGCGAGAGCTTGCCCTTCACGAGCGTGACCGTCGCGCCGTCTTCGCCCGAGTAGGTGCCGTCGTTCACCAGCGAGACGCTGCCTGCACCACCCAGCGGAGCCGCCGCTTCGAACAGCGCAGACACCCCACGGGCCACGTCGGTGTCCATGTCCTTGTTGAGCAGCTCGAGGATGCGAATGGTGGTCGCGCCCTTGGCCGACGAGACGGCTCCGATCGATTCGTCACGAGCGAACGACTTCACCACCTTTGCCAGTGGCCAGCCCTTCGTGCAGTCGCCGAACATGTCGACGAAGCGCCGCTCGAGCTCGGGGTCCTTCAAGCCCCACCAGCCGACCTTCGTGGGGAACTCGTCGGCCTTCTTCTTCGAGATCGTCTTCCACGCGGTGTCGGGCAGCGTCAGCGTCGCGTCGAGGAAATAGCCCCAGCTCATTCGTGCCTCCGTGTCAGAAAAAAAGCCGCCCAGACCTCGAAAGATCTGGGCGGCGGAAAGAACGACGAAGCGAACCTTAAGGCGCCGTCAGCCCGCAGCCAAACCCGCCATCCTTCGGCTGAATGTAGCGGTTGCCGGGGAACACGCAGACGTACGACTCGATGCAGACGCTCGGGCTACCGGGCACGCCGTCGAGGCACTCCGACTCGATGCCGGCGTCGAAGTCGTTCGGGCACTGCGTCTTGCCAGAGCCAGCGGGGCAGAGGCAGGTGCGAATCACGCCACCGTCGGGCAAACGGCGCGACGGGTCAGGGCCACAGCGGCCCATGGGCGCGCCCACCTGGCAGTCCATGTCGGTCGCGCACGAGTCGGGGTCCGAGCCGCCGCGCTGCACGCGAATCGGGGTCTCGTCGTAGTTCACGGGGCAGCCGCGGTCGGCCTTGGTGCGCGAGCTGTTCGCCGAGACGGCGCCCTTGTCGTTGACCGTGGCAGGCGCGCAGACCGTGAGGTCGCCGTTCATGGTGCGCAGACCGACGATGCACTTCATCGGCAGCGGGCTGCACGAGGGCGAGAGGCTGCCGTTGGCGCAGGCGTTGGCGCCCGTCATCCACGAGGGGAGCGGCAGGTTGTTGCAGTCTTGATCGCTCATGCACGTCGAGCAGAACGGCGGCTCGGGCGCCTTGTAGCAACCGACGTCGTTGCGCTCGGAGGGCGGCGGGCACGGGTCGGGCATGCCGTCGCTGTTCTTGTCTTCGCCACAGCAGTACTCGCCGGTGGAGCACGCGTTGCCGGCGCCGCCCTGCTCGAGACACGTCTGCTTCTTGCAGATCTTGTTGCCGTTCTCGACGGCGCACGCGAACGGCGAGCGGCAGTCGCGGTACGGCTGGCCCGTCACCGGGTCATCGCCCGCGCGGCAGGTGTTGTCTTCGCAGATGAAGGAGCCGCGGTCGCAGTACCCGAGGTACGGATCGTCGGGGTTCGCCTTCTCGGGGCACTCCGCGTTGTCCATGCAGGCGCCGTTCGCGCGGCAGCGCTTGGCGGTGTCACCACCCGACCGATCCTTCTCGGCGCGGCAGGTGAGGTTCGTGCCGCCGAAGGGGTTGTTGGCCGACTGCCGGCAGTCGTTGTCATCGTTGCAGGGCGGCTTGCAGCGGCCCGAGCCGTAGAAGATGGAGTTCGGGTCGAGGTTCTTCGAGTCGACCCAGCAGACCTCTCCGGGGCGGCAACCGGGCGCGACGAGCTCCTTGTTGACGAAGTCCCAGCGGCAGCGCGGCACGCAGATGCCGCCGCACGAGCCGACGCCAGCGTCAGGCTGGTTCACGGTGCAGACCGAGCCCGAGGGACAGTTCTTGTCTTCGTTGCAGCCGACCTGCGAGCAGCTGTTCGACTGGGGCGCGCAGAAGCCGGTGCCGTCGTCGATGGTGCCGCAGGGGCACTGGCCGACCTTCTGGTAGCGGCAGAACTTCTTGCCCGAGACGTCGCCCATGAAGCTGGCGCACTTGCCGACGCCGATGCCGCCGGGGGGCCCGAAGATGATGCCGTCGGAGCCGCACTGGTCGTCGTTCGCGCACTCTTCACACGCCTGCAGGCGGCGGCGGCAGGTGCCCGCGGCGTTGGTGTTGGCAGGCGCGTCGCCCTTGTTGCAGATGCAGCCGGGGCCGCTCGAGTAGCACGGGTCGTCGGAGTCGAAGCCCTCCTGGCACTCCGCGTCGTTGTTGCAGCCCTGGCCGAGGCGGGTGCCCACGCGCGCCGGGTTGCACTTGCCCGACATGAGATCGCAGATGGAGCCGTTCATGTAGCGGGCGCACTGCAGGTCGGTGGTGCACTTGGGAATGCACTTGCCGCTCTCGCAGATCGGCCCACGCATGTCGTTCTTGCAGTCGTTGTCGGTCTGGCAGGGGCCGGGGCCGGCATCGACCGGCATCACCATGGGCGTGACGCACGCCTTGTCGGTGCAGGTCTGCCCTTCGCCGCACGCGGAGCACTTGGCGCCAGCGGTGCCACAGGCCGCGGTGTCGTCGCCGCCCTGACACTTTCCGGCGGTGTCGCAACAGCCGGTCTTACAGGTGTCGGCGTTGCACGGCTTGGTGCAGGCCGGCGTGAGCGCCGTGATGAAGCCCATGAAGGCGCCGAGCAGCGCCATTCGCATTTCAACTCGCATGAATCGTTTCCTCGTTGGACGAACTCGGCCCGAAATGAGGTGAAAAGCCTTAGCAGCGTCAGGGCCCGAGGCCAACCCACACCGCGCCGTCGGTGGTGGTTTCCTTCTTCCAGATGGGCACATCTTGCTTGAGGCGGTCGATGGCGTACTCGCAGGCCAGGAAGGCCTCTTTGCGGTGGGGGGCCGAGGCCGCGATGACGACGGCCAGCTCGCCCACCTCGAGTCGGCCCACCCGGTGCACGATGGCGACCTGCACGCCCGGCCAGCGCTCGGCGGCTTCAGCGGCAATCTTCGCCATCTGCTTCTCGGCCATGGGCGGAAAGGCCTCGTACTCGAGGTGGTCGACGGTCTGGCCCTTCGAGACCCGGCGCACCGCGCCCGAGAAGGTGACGAGCCCCCCCTGGGTCGGCCCACTGACCGCGTCGATGACCTCGGTCACCAGCAGCGGGCGATCGACCACCTTGAAGAGCCCCGCGGTACCACCCGCGACGGGAGGAATGAGCGCGACCTCGACGCCATCGGTCAACGGCGTCTCGGGTGGCGCGAACTCTTCGTCGACGGCGACGCGCAGGCTCTTCGAGAGCGTCGCGAGGCCCGGGCTCTTCGTGAAGAGCGTGTCGAGCAGCGTCTTGACGGTAGCGCCATCGGGGAGCGTGAGGCGCTCCTGGCTCTTCTGGGCCTTCTCGCGTGCGGCGGCGAAGTAGCGAACGGTGACGGTCAGCGACATGGGCAGGGTCTACTCGCCGTCGCTGTGTTTCGACAGCTTGACCTCGACGTACACCGAGGCGCCCTGCGGAGTCGGCGCGAGGTCGAGCAGCACCTGTTCGATCTTCGTGAGCTGGGAGATGAACGTCGAGGTGAGGGCCTGGGTCGAGACCACCTTGCGCGCGTCGAGCCCGGGTACACGCCTGGGCCTGAGCAGCTCTCGCAGCAGCTGGCCGACGTCGACGAACGCCGTGAGGTGGCCGGGCCCGCACGCGCCTTCGGCCCGTTTCCCCAGGTCGGTGACGAGATCGACGGGCGCGGCCTCGGCGAACGAGCGGCCCCACCGGGCGTAGAGCGTGTCGGCGTCGAGGGCGAGCTCGAGCGGCTGCTCTTCGGCGGTGGTGCGCCAGACGGTGAGGCCCTTCTCGGCCGCCGAGGCGAACGGCACGTTGCGGCGGGCGAGCAACCGTTCGAGCACGCCCTGCACGGCGACGCGATCGGGCGCCGACGCCTCGCCGAGCAGCGTGAAGCGCACCTTCGGCATGCCGCCACTCCGAATGGTCGCCGAGAGGAACTCCTCGACGTCGAAGTAGAGCGAGAGATCGAGCCGTCGGCTCAGAATGGAGAGCCCCGCACGCACCTCGTCGTCGCCGTCGGACTTCGGTGAGAGGCCGAAGGCGTCGAGCACCTGCGCGAGCGGCACATCCATCCCCATCACGGCGACCGGGCCTTCGGGCGCGTGCGCGAGCAGGCGCGCGGGCCGGGCCGCGGCGGGCGTCTGCCACAGCGGCTTGTCGGCGATGACACGGCCCACGAGGCGGGCTTCGTCATTCGAGAACTTGAGGGCCCCGAGGGCCATCGACCACTGGCCCGGCTTGAGCGCTCCGGCTGCGCGCGAAGGAGCCGAGGCGCGCAGCAGCACCGCGACGCCACCACTGGCCAGCTGGGAGATGGCGCTCGCCGCGACGGGGTCGCTCTCGAGCCCGAGGTTCGGGGCGCTTCGAACCTGCGCGACGGCCTGATCGACCGCGGCCTCGGTCTCGGCGGTCACGAAGAACGCGGTGCCGCGGTCGGTGAGCAGCTGGGCGGCGTGCGAGGACGAGACGAACCGGCCGGGGCGCCCTTCGTCACGCCAGCCGTGATCGACCAGAAACTCGCGGAACGCCTTCTGCGCGAGCGCGTCGTCGTGCACGCCGAAGAACGAGACCAGCGCGTCGACGCCCGAGGGCAGATAAGCGCCGGCGCCTTCGAGGCGATCGAACGACGCCACGCCCTGGGCCCCCGGCTCGAGCAGGAACTGCAGCAGCGGCGCTCGATCGATGACGCGCAAGACGCTCGAGGCAGAGAGCAAGCGCTCCACGAAGTCGATGGCCGGCACGACGTCGTCGATGGAGCGGAACACCAGCACGGCCTCGGCGTTCGGCGCGACCGCGCGAAAGGGCTCCCGAGGCTGCACGAGCACCGAGATGCGATCGGTGACGTGCTCCTTCTCGAACGCCTTCACCTCGTAGCGGCCGGCCTTCGCGAACGCGTGCTCGACGAGCTGCCCGTCACCGCCCTGCCCGTCTCCAAAGTCCCACCGGCGTGGGCCCTGGGCCGAGAACGACACGCGCTGGCCGGTGTCGATGGCCTGCTCACGTCGCTCCTCGCGAACCGAACGAACGCACGCGGTGGCGGAGCAGCAAAGGACTGCGAGACAGACGAGCGCGCGCACGAAGACGCGCACTCTGTCAGAAATCGAAGGCGAGGCCGAACAGCCAGTGTCGGCTCGACAGCACGAGCGGCGAGGTGCCCGAGGTGAACATCTCCTGCAGGTTGAACTCACCGAACAGGTACGTGTGGTTCACGCCCATCGACGAGTCGAAGTCGCGCGCGAGGCGCTGATCGAGAATGTCGAGCATGAACGAGAGGCCGACCGTGCCCGCGATGCCAAACGAGACGCCCTGACCGGGCAAGCCGTCGGCGTACTCGAGCGAGCCACCGTTGACGACCCACCACGGCATGGTGACGAACTGGCCCTTCACGTAGGGCACGAGGGGAACCTTGTACTTCAGCGCGAGCAGGTCGAAGCGGTACGCGACACCGGGCCGCAGCGTGAGAATGCGCAGGCCCGTCGACTGATCGGCGCGTGCGCCCGTCTCGGCGTCGACGGCCTTTCCGAACTTCTCTGCGTACGCGACGCCGACGCCGGCCGAGATGGTGCCGAACTTCTGGAAGATCATGTACTCGAGGCCGATTTCACCCATCAGCATCGGCGTGCCGCCGAAGACACGCGCGTACGGGCGCTGATCGTTCGGGCCCAGCGTGGGGAACTTCGCGCTGTCGATCATCGGGGTGTAGGGCCCGAGCTTGAGCTCGAGGGTGAACGTGCGGGGGCTCTCTCCGGGAAGCGCTCCGGCACTGACCTGGCCGGGCATCTGAGAGAGCAGCGCGAGCGTGACAGCAGCGACCATCATCGGGAACGTCTCCTGAAGAACCAAGCGAGCGCGAGCAGCGGCGAGAGGCCGAGCGCAGAAGTCGAACAGCCACCGGTGTCGGTGCCACCAGCGTCACGGTAGGCGCCCCAGAAGCCGATGGTGCGGCGCGGCGTGCCCGAGGCGATCTCGCTGTCGGCGCTCTCGTTGCCGGCGGCGTCGAGGGCGCGCAGCTTCACGTCGTAGGTCGTGCCGTTGAGCAGCTGATCGATGATCACCTCACGGCTGGCCCCGAGGTTGATGTTGGCGCGGCGCGTGAAGTCGGTGTCGCCCTGCTTGCGAATGAAGGGAATGATCTCGGTCGTGTCGCTGCTGACCGAGAACGAGAGACCCAGGGCCTTGTCGCGCAGCGAGACAGCGCTGACGATCGGAGCGCTCGGAGGCTGCGCATCGTAGATGATTCGAAGCGCCGTCGCGGTGGTGAAGGTGTTGTTCTGCAGCCCGCACTGAAGAGCCGTCGGCACCGACGCGCAGATCTTGTGCTCCTTGGTGAGCGTGTTGGCGCCGCCGCACGGGGTGGTCGTGTCGCTCTTCGCGAAGCCCGGCAGGTCGTTGATGTTGATGGTGAACGAACCGCTGGAGCCGACCGTGCGGAAGAGCAGCACGCTGACGCTGTCGTATTCCTTGTCGCCCGACGCCGGCTCGTTGCCACACGAGTTCTCGGTCGCCCAGATCTTCATGTTGTTGCAGGCCTGGGTGCCGAGCTGGTTCCACACCCAGTACACGATGCGGCTCGTGCCGCACGACGACGCGCCGATGATCATCTGATCGGTCTGCGCCGAGGGCGTCTCGCGAATGCCGAACGGAACGACGGTGGTGCCGGTGGTCTGGGCGAAGGCGCTGGAACCCACCAGAACGAGAAGAAGAGCGCGCATGAACGAAGCCGGTCGTAGCAACCCGTCTGCCACCCCGCCAGCACCAGCATGCCCCCGAAATCGCAGGGAAACCGGCGCTCGGAGCAACAGCCCGAGTGACAAATTGTCAGTCGCGATCAGCGAGTTCGAAGGCGATGTCGATCGCCGACTCTGCGACACGGAAGGCGT
>JAEUJR010000353.1 GCA_016793585.1 Archangium sp. | reverse complement strand
TGCTCTCGTGGCTCACGGCCACCTCGGTCGCGCTCGGTGTTCCCGGCTTCGTGACGCTCTGTGGCCTGCTGCTCTTCGCGGCGGTGTCGTCACGCATCGAGCCGGGTGCGCTCGTCTGGGCCGCAGTGCCCATCTCGGCGTGGGCGCTGCTGCAGGCGACGGGGCACGACGTCTTCGAATGGGCTGACGTCGCGCGCTGGTGTGGCGGCATGCGGCCGTTCGCGACGCTGGGGCACCCGACGCAGCTGGGGGTGTGGATGGCGGCGATGACGGTGTTCGCGCTCGAGCTCGGGCGGCGGGCGTCGCGCGGCTTCTTCTTCGTCGCAGGGCTCACCGCCGTCGTCTGCGCGGCCACCCTCTCGCGCGCGGGCTGGCTCGCGTTGCTCGTGGGCGTGCTCGCGTATGCCTTGCTCGTGGCGGCCCGGCGGGCGGTGACGCCACGGCAGGTGCTGGGCAGCGGCCTGCTCCTTGGCCTCGCGGCCGGGCTCGTCAGCGCGCTCGTCGGCGTCGACGCGGTGCTCGAGCGGGTGACGAACGTGCTCGTCGCGCCGACCCGCCTCGCGTTGTGGAGGACGGCGCTCGCCGCGTTCGGTGAGCACCCGCTGCTCGGCTGGGGCTTCGACAACTTTCTCCTCGTCGACCAACAGCTGCGGCAACCCGAAGCGTGGAAGTACGAGTGGGGCGTGACGGCTGCGCACGCGCACTCGTTTCCCGCGCAGGTGCTGGCGACCCAGGGCTTGATTGGAGCGCTGGTGATGGTGGCGGTGGTGGTGCTCGTGCTGGTGGGGTGGCGGCGGGGCGGCGCGCATCGCACGAAGCCTGCTGAAGTGGCGGTGACGCTTGCGCTGGTCGCCGCGGCGCAGGTGACGTTCCTCGGCGTGTTGGGCTCGGCGCTGCTGTTGATGGTGGTGGTGCGCTCGCTCGACGCCGACGATGCGCAACCGCTGCCAGCCTGGAGCCGCCTGCTGGCTGTCCCCTTCCTGGCCGTCACCCTGGTGATGCTCTCGGCGTCGATGGTGGGCCGCTCGGACGAAGGGCTCGCGACGGCGACGCGCCTCGAGCCGTGGAACCCGACGTGGCCTGCGCTGCTTGGCGCCTCGCTCGAGGAGCGCGGGCAGCTCGATGAAGCGCGCGCAGCGTACGAAACGGCGGTGTCACGGGTGCCGACGCTCGCGGTGTCGAGCTCGAACGTGGGGCGCGTGGCGAGCAAACAGCACGACGCAGCGACGTCGCGTGACGCCTTCGAGCGCGCGCGGCGGCTGGCTCCGTTGGATGCGCGCATCGCCCTCGAGAGCGCCGAGGCCAGCCTGCGGCTCGGCGACCTCGAGCTGGCCGGAGCGACGCTGGAGTGGCTGCTTCGAACCTACCCCTCCGATGGGCCGGCCTGGTTCACGCTCGGGCGGGTGCGGGTGCTGCAACACCGGCGCCTCGAAGCCCGCGCGATGCTCGAGGCCTCCCTCGAGATGGATTGGCGTGACTGGCCCGAAGGGCTGGGCGCCTCACGTCGATTGCTGGCGGCCGTGCTGCTCGAGGCCGGGCTCGACGACGCTGCGGTGCTCATCGCGCGAGGCCCCGAGGTGGCGCAGATGCCCGCCGATGCGTGTGGAGCGCCCGCGCGGCTGCGGTGAGTGCGGTGACTCGCCCATTCCGACTTCGAGCGTCGAAGGTGACGAGTCGCCCCAGCCGAGCGTGACCAAGAAGGAGCTCAGCGAGAGCGAGCAGCTGGTCGACGCCATGCGCGGGCTCATCGACTTCGCGGTCGCCGCTCTTCTTCGAGGCGAAGAAGACCGGAGTGCTCGAGGCAGCGCTGTGAGCTGCGCCGCGCTCAGGGTCGACAGGTGAGCTGCCTGCAGAAGCCCGCTCCAGGTCGCTCGTCACGCTCCTGCAGCACGCTTCCGAGGGCGGGCTGCTGATCAGAGGAGGCCGCGACGATTTGTACCTCGGCGCTCAACCCTCACTGCCAGATTGTCTCGAGGGCACGCATTTCTCCGGGCACGCCCCATCGGTGGACGCGGTGCGAGGTTTGCTACGGCCGGGGCATGCGCCTTCGACTGACTGGAGCCGTGCTCATCACCTGCTGGCTGGCGCTCAACCTCGCGCTCGCGCTGGGAATCGTCGTCGCCATCGTCGTGCTGGGACGCCACCCGCCCTCACTTGCGCTGTACGTCGAGGCAGGCGTTCGTTCGACCCTGCACCCGCAGGTGCTCGCCCTCGTCGATGGCCTGGCGGTGTTCGCGAACGCATGCGCGGCGGCCTTCTGTGCGTTGGCGCTCGTCGTGACGTGGAAGGGCGTGGTGCCCGGGCTCCGCTGGGCGTTGCCGTCGCTCTCGGTCATCGGCGGGCTGTTGCTGGCGGCCGGGTTCGCGAGTGACGCGAGCCTCGGCCACGACAACCTCGCCGCGAACGTGGGCTCCTCCGTCATGCTGGGGAGCGGCTTGCTGCTGTGCGGGCTCGACCGTTCACCGTGAGGTGATCAGCTGATCAGCGTTGCCCGAGTAGAGCCGCTCGAGGGCTTCACGTGACAAACCCAGCCCCGAGATTCGCCAGCGCCCCTGAATCGGCGTCGGGTGTTCGAAGTCGCGGTCGTTCGTCTCGAAGTAGCGCCAGGTCGACGAGAAGAAGTGCGCGACGTCAGCGGGCCCTGGCGGTGTCGCTCCAGCCGAGCCCAACATGAGGTCGAACTCGCCAACACCGACGCCGAGATCGGTACCGAAGAGCACGCGGCCCGGGTGTTTCGCCAACAACGCCCGCATCACCTCGGGCGGCTGCCGGCCCAGCTCGGGAACACGCGCGGCCGTGTCGACGAACAGGTTCGGGTACTGGTCGAGCGCGGCCGAGACTGCGGCGGGATCTTCGGGGTCGTTGCCGAAGTGCACGCCGATGAAGGTGGTGCGTGGGTGGCGGGCGACGCGGCGAAGAAACGCCTCGTACAGCGCGCTCCACGAGGGCACCGGCCGACCCGCGTAGCTCCAACCCGGGTGCACCGAGAGCTCGTCGAAGCGTTCGTTCTCCTGGGTCGCGGGCAGCCAGAACGCCTTGGGGTCGCCCGTGTGAATCGCGACGGGCATGCCGAGCGCGCCGGCCTGCTCGAACAACGGGTCGAGCCGCGGGTCGTCGACGGCCACGAGGCTGCCATCGGGCCAGCGCGCGCCGAGGCCGAGTGACTTGAAGAACTTCACGCCACGCGCGCCGAGGTCGTGTGCCACCCGAAGCTGCGCTGCCATCGCGTTCACGTCGGCGCCCTGCTTGAGCAACCCGAGCGGCGGGTTCGCGAAGACCACCACGCGGCCGTTGGTCGCCTTCGCGGCGGCGAGCGACTCCTCGAGTCCGGCGCCCGGCCAGCCGCCAGACAGATTCCACGCGACGTCGACGCCGTGCGCGTTCATCAACGCCACGAGACGCGGCACGGCTGCGGGCTCGGCATGCACGTGCACGTCGACCTTCCGGAGGCGCACACCCGCGTCGGTGCGCTGGGCCTCTCTGCAGGTGCACCCGACGACCAGCAGGCCGAGCACCCAGGCGCGCATCGGCTCAGCCCAGCTTCAGGTGCGCCGAGAAGAGCGCGTCACATTCTCCGGCGAGCCGCGTGTCGAGCGTGGTGATGGCGTTGCCCGCGTCGTGCGTGACGAAGCGCAGCGTCACCTTGCGCCAGCGAATGTCGATGTCGGGGTGGTGGTCGGCGGCCTCGGCGAGCTTCGCCACGTAGTCGACGAAGACGATGCCCTCGAGAAAGGTCGGCGCTTCGTAGGTGCGCACGAGCATGCCGCCGTCGACCTTCCACGCACCGTGCTTCGAGAGGAACGTGTCGAGCTGCGCCTGGGTTGCGACGTGGTGGTGAGACATGGCGCGCATCAGGCATCAGCGCCGCGGCTGCGTCCAGTGCTCTTCCGCAACAGCAGGTGCGCCCAGTAGCCCTCGGGCGGAGCGTCATCGGTGCCGGCCTCGGCGGGCCACTGCGGCGTGGTGATGTTGGTGCCGAACATCGAGTCGACCCACGGGAACAGCCCCGCGTAGTTCCCGCGCGCATCGCGAGCGTGGTGCCAGTGATGAAAGGCAGGCGTCGCGATGAAGCCCTCCAGCACCCCGAAGCGAAGGCGCACGTTCGCGTGCAGGAAGATGGCCCACAGCCCCAACAGCACGGTCGCCGCGCCGAACACGGTGACGGGAAAGCCCAACACCGTCAGCACCAGGAACTGCGCCGAGCGCGTCAGCGTCTGGTCGAGCGGGTGCACGCGCAGCGACGCCAACCAGTCCAACTGCTCGCTGGAGTGGTGCACCGCGTGAATGCGCCACAACACCGGCACCGCGTGAAAGGCGCGGTGCATGCCGTAGCCGATGAGCTCGACCAACAGCAGCGCCTCGAGCACCTGCAGCATCGCGGGCTGGCGCTGCACCACACTCGCGGCGAACGGGTCGACGACCGAGACGATCAACCCGATGCAGAGCACCAGCGCGAACTGCTGCAGCGTGTGTGAGACGAAGAAGTGCGCGACGTCGGTCCTCCAGCCCGCACGCAGCACCGGCGCCTTGCGGAGCGGCCACAGACGCTCGAGCGGAACGAAGGCGGCCGCGAGCACCAGCAGGCCGATGGGGTTCCTGATCAGCTCCATGAGGGGAGGACACCGCCGCGCGGGAAAAGTGAAACCTGTTCGTCCCGGCGCACAGGGAGCCGCCTGCCGTGAACGTCTGCGACTGCCTGGCCGGCGCATTGATCGACCGGCAGCAGTCACAGGACGAGCGAGGGTCAGAAGACCGGCATCGACTGCTCACCACTCGCGCCACGCGTCGAGCTCCGTCGACGCGTCGCCCAGACCACAGACCGCCGACACGGCTGCGCGAGCTCGCGCCAGAGCGCGCCAGAGCGCGCCGCGAACTCGAGCGCGACGACCTCACCGGCCGTCATGCCCGAGCTGCTGAGGAGTTCGCCCGAGTCAGTCGTCGCCGCCGACCAGCTGCTTCAGCTCGTTCGTCGAGCCCGTGGGCAACGCGAGCGCCTGCGCGTAGTGGAGCAGCAGCGACCGGTTGTCGCCCACCGAAAGGTTCTGCAGCTCGAGCGCGCCGATGCGGTCTTCCGGCGTGAAGGCGCCGACGGTCTTCTCCATCGACAGCTTCTCGGGCGCGTAGGCCGACTGCGCCGCGTTGGTGGAGAGGATCGTGTAGTCGTCACCGCGCCGCAGCTCGACCTTGACCTCGCCCGTGACGGCGGTGCCCACCCAGCGAGCCAGCGACTCCTTGAGCAGCATCGACTCGGGGTCGAACCACTTGCCTTCGTACAGCAGGCGGCCGAGGCGGCGCCCAAGCGTCATGTACAGGTCGGTCGTGTTCTCGTTGTGCACCGCCGACAGCAGGCGCTCGTAGGTGAGGTGCAGCAGCGCCATGCCCGGCGCCTCGTAGATGCCGCGGCTCTTCGCGTCGATGACGCGGTTCTCGATCTGATCAGACATGCCCAGACCGTGACGCCCGCCGATGGCGTTCGCCTCGAGGAAGAGCTGCACGAGGTCGGGCTGGCGCTTGCCGTTGAGCGCGACGGGCACGCCGGCCTCCCACGTCACCGTGATGGTCTCGGCATCGACGCGGGTCTCGGGCTTCCAGTGCGCCACGCCCATGATGGGCGCCACCAGGTGCATCGAGCTGTCGAGGTGCTCGAGCGCCTTCGCCTCGTGCGTCGCGCCCAGCATGTTCGAGTCGGTGGAGTACGCCTTCTCGGTGCTCATCGAGTACGGCAGCCCAACCGACTCGAGGAACTTCGACATCTCGGTGCGGCCGCCCAGCTCGTTGACGAACTGCTGGTCGAGCCACGGCTTGTAGATGCGCAGGTCGGGGTCGACGAGAATGCCGTAGCGGTAGAAGCGCTGAATGTCGTTGCCGCGGTGGGT
>JAEUJR010000347.1 GCA_016793585.1 Archangium sp. | reverse complement strand
GCCCAGACGAGGTGCTTCTGTTTGAGCGACGCGTAGAGCCACGGCATCCACGACAGGCGCTTCTTGTGCTGCTCGCGGAACTCCGGCGGAGACTCGAGCTCGTTCATGGCACGAGGCGCGAGAACGACTGGTAGTGATCGTCGCTGTAGTAGCGCTCGCCATTCGCGCCCGTGACGATGCGGCGTGCGCCTCTCGTGCGCTCCCCCGGGGTGATGACGGTGTACTCCCGGTAATATCCGCCCGGCCGGTACGGCAGCTTCCCCTCGCGGTTCTTGAACTCGATGCCGTCGCGGTCGAAGGGGTAGGGGCCGTTCGATTCGATCAGCTTCAGCGTGTCGCGCGCTTCGTCGGGCAGCTGGGAGATCTTGAGCGTCGGCTCGGTCGCTCCTTTTTCGCGCTTCGGCAGCGGAGCCTCTTCCGGGGCCGCTTCGGCCTGCTCCTCTTTCGGAGCACTGCCACCCGTTCGTTCGAGCACGTTGGTGCGAAACTCCTCGGCGCCCAGCTCTCCACCGGCGGGCAGGTCTTTCAGCGCCGCGGCGATCTGCTCGAGCCGGTTCTCGGGGTCTGGGTGTGTCGAGAAGAACTCGGGCGTGCGGCCACCACCCGCGGCCTTGAGCACCTTCATCACCTCGCTCATCTGCGCGGCGTCGTAGCCAGCCTCGTGCATGAACCGCACGCCGAGCCGGTCGGACTCGAGCTCGTCGTCGCGGCCGAACTTCATGGTGATGAGCTGCGCCGTCGCTGCAGCCAGCGCTGCCTTCGCCCGTGCGTCTCCGGGCCGATCGGGATCTGACGTCGCCACCACGGTCGCGCCCACGAGGCCCGCCGTGAGGTCTGCCTTCGCCAGATGCTCCGCCCCATGCCTCGCGACGACGTGCCCAATCTCGTGACCGAGCACGCCCGCGAGCTGGGCCTCGTTCGTCATGCGGCTCAGCAGCGCCTCGGTGATGAACACCGGCCCGCCCGGCAGCGCGTACGAGTTGATCGTCTTTCGATCGGCCAGCACGGTGAACTTGAACGGGTACTTCGTCTTCGCGGCCGCGCTCTTCGTCGCGACCCGCTGGCCCACGCGGGTCACGTACTGCGCGAGGTTCGAGTCAGAGGTGGCGCCGCCGAACTGCCGCGTCAGCTGCGGCGCACTCGCGAGCCCGAGCGAGACCTCCTGCTGCTCGGTGAGCTTCACGTACTGCGTCTCGCCGGTGAGCTCGTTCGTCGTGCGTCGCGAGAAGTACGTCAGCACCGAGATGCCGGCGATGACGAGGCCGATCAGCAGCCGTGCGCCGCCGCTGTTGCGTGAACGTTCGTAGGCCATGGCGGTTCCTCTCAGCTGGCTCGAGACGGGAGCTGCTTCATCGACCACATCAACGTGAGCCAGCCGCCCAGCTGAGCGAAGCCGCCGATCGGCGTGATGGCGCCGAGGCCGCGAATGCCGGTGAGCCCCATGACGTACAGGCTGCCTGAGAAGACGAGTATGCCTGCGATGAAGAGCCCGGCAGCAATGCGCGGCGCCTTCGACGAGGTCACGTGGTGCGCGACGACGGCGGTGAACCCGAGCGCGAGTGCGTGCGTCAGGTGATAGCGGGCGCCAGTCTCCCACCAGCGCATGCGGTCGGCCGCATCAGCGAGCCCTTCGACACTGCTCTTCAATGCGTGGGCGCCCATGGCGCCGAGCACGACACCGAGAAACGCGAAACCTGCCGAGAGCATGCCGATCGTCCGGTTCATGCCCGCCGATATGCCACGGAGCTTCGGCGAGCGTCGCCAGTGAAGACCGCGGCACTTCTACTTCGTCGTGTCGGCCTGACTGAGCGAGCCCTTCCAGTCGTTGGGCATGCCGCCGTCGGCGCCGGGCGCGCGGTATTCGTTCGAGTGGTTCACCATCAACCGGTTCGTCTTGAAGACCTGATCGCTGGCGTAGGTGCCTTCGACGACGACGCCGATGCCTTCGCGGAACATCTGGGGCGGCGTCACCTCACTCGAGACCTTCACCTTCTGTGCGGTCGGCAGGTGGTTGTCGGCGACCTCGAAGGTCAGGCTGGTGTGCTCGGCCGACCACTTGAGGCTGCCGGGCACCACGACGCCGCCGAGCCGAACGGTCGCGCCGTAGGCCTTCTCGCCCTGGGCCACCATCTCGGAGGGCTTCCAGTAATAAACGAGGTTCTCGCCGATGTTGCCGAACGCAACCCACGCGAGCGCTGCGCCGGCGACCAGAATCGCGCCGATGGCGATCAACCTGTTTCTCGTTTCACCCGTCATGACGCCTGCTCCTTCGGTCGCCGTACGAATAACGACGCGCCGTAGCCAAGCACTCCAATCACGGCGAGCGCGTAGCAGGCGTACACGTACTCCCAGCCGCCCTGAATGACACCTGACCCAACGGCCTTCTCGATGCCCATGGGGTGTTGCGGAGCGGGCGCAGGGGCGGGAGCCGGTTCGACGACCGCGGGCGCGGGGGCTGGCTCGGGCGGCGCTTTTTCGGGCGGCGCGATGTCTGCGAAGGCGAGCGACGCGGCGACGACGAGTCCTGCGAAGAGCGCTCTCATGCGGCCTCCGGGCGGGGCGCTTCGAGGGGCGGCAGCTCCATGGCGGCCGTCTGGCGCGCGCGGGCGATCTCGTAGCGCTTCACGATGAAGGGGAAGAGGAAGCAGAGCAGGGTGACGAGGCCCCACAG
>JAEUJR010000319.1 GCA_016793585.1 Archangium sp. | reverse complement strand
GAATCGTCATCGCGAGGTCGTCGGTCGCCCGGTTGCCGAGCTCCTGGTAGAGGTTCTGGAAAGCGCGCGGCTCGGTCATGTCGAACTCGCGGCGCGTGTGGTACCCGCCCTCTTCGAGCATCACCACCGACTTGCCCTGCTTCGCGAGCTCGTGCGCCGTCCACGCGCCACCTGAGCCCGAGCCGACGATGCACACGTCACACTCGAGGTTGAGGTCTTGCGTGATCTCCGGCCCCGTCACGATGCGGCCCTGCGTCATGGCGTGCCTCCGTCGACTGCTGCAGGCGCGGGGGCCGGCGCGACCGCCGCCGCCTCATGGAACGTGCCGTTGCCGACCGGGCGCTCGACGCCGCCGCCCTTCCACACTGGCGCGTTCGGGTCATGAATGCCCGGCAACGGCCCGGGGTACCCGACCGGGGCCCACGTCTTCTCGCTCTGAAAGTACGCCGCCATCACCAGCCCGCGCAGCGCCGTGAAGCCCGTGCGCCGCAGCGTGATTCGACTCGTCTGCCACTCCGTCAGCACCGCGTCTTGCTCGTCGGTCGAGATCGTCGAGAACGTCTTCGCGCGCCGCCCGAACAGAAAGTTCGGCAGCGCATTCTCGAGCAGCATCAGCAGCTGCTTCGTCTCGGTCAGCGCCGTGGCGTCGACGAGCGAGAGAATACGATCGCACCCGCGCGCGACCTGCAGCTCTTCGACACCGGGGAAGCCTTCGCGCTTGGCGATCATTCGCCACGAGAGCGCCGTCAGAATCGCGAACTCGCGCGGCGTCAGCACCAGCAGCCCATCACCGGGCAGGTCGACCTCGACCGATTTGCGCGTGAAGAGAAAGCCGCCTCCGCCGAGCGCAAGCAATGCGCCGCCGAGCAGGCCCTTCTTCAGAACACCGCGCCGCGAGGGTTTTGTCCCGGGAGGAGGCAGGTACATCTTCATGGGCGCGGCACGATACACGTTCGCGACCATCGAAGGGTCACGGCCTCGTTCGAGAAACACGAAGCTGCGCCTTCGAACCGCGGGTGTAGGCTCACCGCATGCTCGGTCGAACGATGGCGATGATTCTCGCTGGCGGCGCCGGAACCAGACTCGAACCCCTCACGCGAGAGCGCGCGAAGCCGGCGGTGCCGTTCGCGGGTCGTTACCGCATCATCGATTTCTGTCTCTCGAACTTCGTCAACTCCGGCGTCTACAAGCTGAAGGTGCTGACGCAGTACAAGAGCGACTCGCTCAACAACCACCTCTCGCGCGCGTGGCGAATGACGGCCTTCCTCGGGCACTACTGCGAGACCGTGCCGGCGCAGATGCGAACGGGCGGCGACTGGTACAAGGGCAGCGCCGACGCCATCTACCAGAACCTCAACCTCATCACCGACGAGTCGCCCGACCACGTCTTCGTCTTCGGCGCCGACCACGTCTACGTGATGGACACGCGGCAGATGCTCGACTTCCACCTGAAGCACCAGGCCGACTGCACGGTGGCGGTGCTGCCGGTGCCCATCGAAGAGGGCAGCCAGTTCGGCATTCTGCACGTCGACGCCGATGGCCGCGTGAAGGACTTCGTCGAGAAGCCGA
>JAEUJR010000311.1 GCA_016793585.1 Archangium sp. | reverse complement strand
CCTGTTCGAGCTGCAGCGCATGGCGAGGCGGGTCGCTCCACGCGTCACCGCGCCGACCCTCATCGCTGCGGCCGTGAACGACCACGTGGTGCAACACGAGAGCATCGAGGCGCTCCACCACGCGATGCCGGGCTCGACCCTGCTGACGCTGCAGCGCGGGTTTCACATTCTGCCGCACGACCTCGACCGCGCCCGGCTCATCACCGAGGTGGCGGAGTTCGTCGACGGCTGAAGCCGCTCAAGGCGCACAGACGCGGCGCGCACGAATCTGCGTCAGCTCGCGCCACGCCACGAAGAGCCACGCCCCGTCAGCGCTCGAGGCCAGCGCCGGCACGCCCGCACCACCATCGAGCGCCCGGGTGCGGAAGCTGAAGCTCACGCCCACCGGCACCGAGGTCGCGAGCACCAGCTGCTCCACGCCGCCCATGGTGCGCTGCTGCATCGCCACCCGCAGCTCGCCCGAGCGGGTGCGCACCGCCGCCATCGCGCCCCACTCCTGCGAGAAGTTCGACGCCCCGGCTGCCACCTCGCACAGGCCCGTCGTCGTCTCGCCGGGGCACGTGCCCGAGGCGAGCTCTGGCAGGTGGTAGATGCCCGACAACGAGCTGCTCGAGCTGCTGTACGGGTAGGTGGCCGAGACGCCCGCGTCCCACTCGAGCAGCTCGGCGTCGACCCCGCCATAGTAGGGCGGCGTCGTCACGCCACCGTCGCCCAGCCGAATCAGCTCGCGCACGGTGTCGCCCGACGACGGCTCGGCGCTGTAGATGACCCAGTGCCCGCGGTCGCTCACGTTGACGGAGTTGAGCGTCACCGTGGGCGGCGCTTCACCCGCGTTCAGGTCTCGAACCTGCGAGAGGCCTCCGTCGAGCTGCCAGATGAACATGCGCGCGCGGTCGTCTCCTTCGGCGAGAAAGGTCGAGACGACCTGCTCGGCCACCCCGAGCCGCAAGCCACTCGTGAAGCCCGCGTCGGGCACGCTCTCGAAGCGCTCGAGCCCGGCGTCGGCGGCGGTGCTCAGCGTGTTCACGCGGGTGAGGTCGACGCCGCCATCGACCGTGGTGACGACGTAGACGAAGTCTTGCGACGACCGCGCGTGGTACTGCAGCGGCGCCGGCCGCGCGACGACGTAGCTGCGCTGGAACATGAGCTGCTCGTCGAAGCGCGCCACCACGAGCTCGCTCGGCATCGACGCCTGCTGCCGCGTGAAGACGAGCACGAAGCCGTTGGAGACGGTCAGCAGCTGGAACGGCGCCGTGGCCGAGGCCGCGCTCGAGAGCACGCTGGCGCCCTTCACGTCGGTGAAGCCGTCACAGTCGTTGTCGAGGCCATCACAGCGCTGCTCGTCGGCCTGGTAGTTCGGCCCGTAGTCGCTCGCTTCACAGACCAGCTGGCTGCCCGACTCGCAGCGGTTCTTCGCGCCCGCGCACACGCCCAGCGTCAAGGAGCACGCCTGCAGGTCGGTCACCATGTCGTCGATGAGGCCGTTGCAGTTGTCGTCCTTGTTGTTGCAGGTCTCGATGCCGGGCTTGCCCTCGTTGACGCAGATGCCGCTCCACACGCGCTCGGCAGAGCAGACCTCGGTGCCGGGTTTGCACTCGCCGCGGCCACCACCACAGGGGCGCGTGTCGCCCAGCTTGCACGCGCAGTCACCCATGGCCGACTCGAGCCGGCAGAAGCCGTTGCGGCACGCGGTGCCACGCGGGCACGTGCTGCCCTCGGTGCAGGTGATGCTGCAGTCGACGATGGTGGGTGAATAGAAGGTGCAGCCCGCGCCGAAGCCAGCCGCGAGCGCGAAGACGAAGGCGAAGAAGGCGCGCATCAGAACCGGGTCGACCATGAGGCCACCGCTCCGTTCGCAGAGGGCATGAGGAAGAAGTGGGCCTCGGCGTCGGAGCTGCCGACGCCCGCGACGCTCACGATGGTGGCGATGACGCCGCCCGCGATGGCCGCCGCCGAGACGCCGATGAAGACGCCCGCGAGCGTCTGGTCTCTCAGGCCTCCCGCCTCGACCCCCGCGCGCATCGAGTCCCACGGGCCGCCGATTCGGTAGAACTCCGAGACCTGCTTCGAGGCGTTGCCCGACTGCACGGCGAAGAGCACCGCGAGGCCCGCCGAGACGACACCGACGCCGAAGAGCACCACCCCCACGACGGGAAAGCGCCCCGAGCCACCACCGCCACCACTCGTCGCGCCACCCGCCACCAGCTTGAGCTTCACCGTGCGCGGCTTGCCCGCTTCGACCATCACGTCGGTGCGCGTCGACTGGAAGCCGTCCATCTCGGCGATGAGCTCGTGCGAGCCCGGCGTCAGCTCGACCTTCGTCGGAGACACCCCCGCCAGCTTGCCGTCGAGCATCAGCACCGCGTCGCGCGGGTCGGTCTCGATGGTGATCTCCACCGGGCCTGCCGCGACCTTCGGCTTGAGCGCGAGCGAGACCTCTTTCGTCGAGCCCGAGGCGAGCTCGAAGGTCTCTTCGGCGTCGGGCTCCTGGTCGCGGCTGGCGCGAATGGTGTGTTTGCCGGGGCCGAGCAGCACCGGCTCGGCGAGGGGAGACGTGCCCACCTCTTCACCGTCGACGAACACCTTCGCGGGCGCGCCGTCGACCTTCACGGTGACCTTCGAGGTGAGCGCGCGAATCTGCGACAGCTCGGTCTCGACGCTCTCGCGGCGGTCGGCAGGCACCTTCTTGCCGCCCTCTTCGAGGTAGCGGTTGAGCGTCTTGACGGCCTGGCCGTACTTGAAGAGCCGGCGCTCGGTGAGGCCGATGTTGTAGAGCACCTCGAAACCCGGCACGGCCTGGTACGCCGCGCGGAACTCGGCGAGGGCCGACGCGAAGTCACCCTCTTTGAAGAGCGCGACGCCCTTCTTGTAGTGATCGGCCGCTTCGTTCTTCTTCGCCGCCGCCTCCTTCTTCGCGGCAGCGGCGTTTTGCGCGAGGGCGAGCGGCGACCAGCACAACGTCAGCGCGAGCAGCCAGCGGGTCAGGGGCACGACCCGCAGTGTAGTCCACCCCGCCTCACTCGTACGGGTTCGTCTCGTCGACGGTCAGCTTGCCGCCCTTCTGCTTGCCGCCGCCCACCCTGGTGCCGCCGCTCTTCGTCGGCTTCACGGGCTGCGTCGGCGTCGGCTCCACCACCGGCGCCGTGCCAGCGGTCGCCACCAGGCGGGTCAACGTCAGCGTCTCTTCGTGGCTCTCTTTGAAGGTGAGCCGCATGCTCCTGGGCTCGTAGCCCTGCGCGGTGGCGATGACCGACACCGCAGAGTCCTTCGCGCGCGTGAGCGACAACGGGTTGCCATCGAGCTTCTCGCCGTCGACCTCGAAGCGGGTGGTCGCCGGCTCTGCCTTGAGGGTGACGACGACGTTCGGTGCGAGCTGGTCCTTCGGCTTCGGCGGCCTGGTGGGCGGCTCGACGGCGATGGGCGCTTCGTCGCTCTTCCCGAGCGCGAGGAAGAGGCCCGCGCCGATGGTGAGCCCGACGACCGCGATGGCGACGCCGACGAACAGGCCGGCGCGGCTCTTCGCCGGAGCCGCGGGCGCGTCGTCGATCGGCTGCAGCGAGGTCGCCGAAGGAGGCGGCGTGGCCGGGCGAGACGTCTTCGGGGGGCGCTTCACCGACGGGCGCGGCGGCGGTGGATCTTCGTCGACGGTCTGGGCGGCCTGCGCCGGCATCTTCGTCACCGAGTGGCGGCGGCCCCCCGGCGAGGTGTTCGGCAGACGCGCAGGCCCCGAAGGCGGGCGCGGCGTACCGTTCGTGCTCGTGCGCGCGGCCGACTCGGCGGCGATGTCGAACAGCGCGCCGAGGTCACCGGCCTTCACGAGGGCGAGCAGCGACTCCTTCACCTTGAGGGCGTCTCTCGCGCGGCGCTCGGGCTCCTTCACCAGCAGGGAGTCGACGAACGCGCACAGCTTCGCGGGCAGCTCGGGCCGCACGGTCGCGAGCGGGTCGTGCACCTCTTTGAGCAGCTTGGCGAGCGTGGCGATGTCGCTGTCGGCGTCGTACGGCGCGCGGCCACCGAGCAGCTCATAGAGCACCGCGCCGACGGAGTAGATGTCGGCCCCGGGCCCGAGCGTCTTCTCGCCGAGCACCTGCTCGGGCGCCATGTACTTGGGCGTGCCGACCGCGGTGCCGGAGTGCGTGAGGCCCGTCGACTGGCCGAAGCGCGAGATGCCGAAGTCGAGCAGCTTCACGAGGCGCTGCGGCTTCGTGCAGAGGAAGATGTTCGCCGGCTTGATGTCGCGGTGAATGACGTTCGCCGTGTGCGCGGCGGCGAGCGCGTCGAGCAGCGGCGCGATGATGCCGGCAGCCTCGGCAGGCGAGAACACGCCGCGCTTCTTGAAGACGGCCTTCAGCGTGGCGCCTTCGAGGTACTCCATGACGATGAAGGGTTCGCCGTCGCTCGTCTCGCCCATGTCGAGCACGTCGACGATGCCCGGGTGGTTGATGAGGCCCGCGGCTTTGGCTTCGAGGGCGAAGCGCTCCTTGACGTCCTCGCGGTCGGCGAGGTCGGCCACCAGCACCTTGATGGCGACGCGGCGGCCGATGGACTTGTTGGTCGCCGAATACACGGCTCCCATGCCACCTTTTCCGAGCACGCCGTCGATCAGGTACTTGCCGGCAAACGTGGTGCCGGGCTCGAGCACTGTCACAGCCCGCGAGTGTAGCCCAAGCGGCCGCCGCGTCTCGTGCCTTGCCCGGCGAACGGACTGATCGATGTAGGCTGCTCAGCCCTCGACAGGAGCTCCCGTGCCTCGATTCGTCGCCCTGTACACGATGAAAGCCGAAGACCGCGCCGCCTTTCACGCGAAGCCGAAGTCGGAGCGCGACGCGATCGATCAAGCAGGCGTGAAGGCATGGGAGACATGGCGCGCCCGCAACGCGGCGGCGATCGTCGGCGCCGACGTGATGGTCGGCCGAACGAAGCGGGTGACCAGGGCCGGCGTCAGCGATGCGCACAACGAGGTCGCCGGGTTTCTGCTCGTCGACGCCCCCGACCTCGCCGCGGCCGCGAGCCTGTTCCTCGACCACCCACACCTCACCATCTTCCCCGGCGACGGCGTCGACGTGATGCCGGTCGTCACGCCCGTCGAAGACTGAAAAGAGACCGCTCAGAACACCCGCAGCCGCCACAGAATCGCGAGCAGCAACAACATGCCGCCCACGCCGATCGCGATGTACCGCACGCCCGCATTCACGGGCTGGGGCATCAACTTCTCGGTGATGTTCGGCATCGGTGACGGCTGCGTCGGGCGGCTCGGGCGCATCGACTCGGGGTCGGTCGGCTCGATCGACGGCTCACTCACGGGGCCGACCGGCGTCACGCCCGACAGACCGGGGGCCTCGGGCTCGGTCACCACGGGCCGGCGCTTGTGCTCGAGCTCGGGGTTCTTCCGCCGGCCCGACTCCTCGGCGCGGTCGAGCTTCCCCCGCACCTGCAGCTTGCTCCGGCTCGGGCGCTCGTCATCGTCGAGGCGGGTCTGAGAGGGCTTCGGCTCGAGCGGCGCCTCGAGCGTCTCGCGGCGCCCGACGTTCTCGTTCATCGGCACCGTCGTCTTGCGGCTCGGTCGCTCGTCGGTCGGCACCGGCCGCTTCTTCGAGGGGCGATCGTCTTCGAACACCTTCGCCACCTTCGGCTCGGAGCGCTGCGTGGGCGTCGGCGGCACCATCGCCTGCCGCCCGCTCGTCTTCACCGCTGGCGCCGCGGGCTCGGTCTTCGGCACCAACCCACGGGCCGCGGCCGGCAGGTCGAAGGCGCCCTGCGTCTTCTCGTCGGTGAACGTGTTCGCGGGTTGCAGCTTCGCGCCCTTCGCCTCCGAGCCCTGCACGCGCGTGGGCGCGAAGTCTCCGAACGGGTTCGCCTCGGGGCGCACCTCGCCCACCTTCGCGTTCGAGAGGTCCTGGAAGGTGGCGGCGGTGTTGACGACGTCGGCGGGCTCGGGCGCGGCGAGCGGGTCGAAGCGCAGCGCCATGGCGTACGTCTCGGCGCGGGCGAGCGCGGTCGACGGCTCACCCGACAGGTCCCACACGTACTCGGCGCCGGCGAGCGACTGCGCTGGCACGAGCGAGTCGCCGATGCCGCGCTCGAGCTCGGCCTTCAGCTGCTCCTCGTCGAGCGAGAGCACCTCGACCAGCTCGGGGCCGGGAATGCCCTCACACAGCCGCCACAGCACGCGCTCGCGCACCTCGTCGGGCAACGGCCGCAGGCGCTCGAGCCACTGCCGGCCCTCGGCGATGGTGCTGTCAGAGCTGGGGCGCTCCTGCAGCGACGCGGGCCTGCTGCGCTTGGCGAGCCGGCGCGCGATGGAGACGGCGTGGGCGACGAACTGTGAGTCTTTCGTCACCTGCTCAGGGCTGACGAGCAACGTGTCGAGCGCCTCGGGCATGAGCGCGTTCGCGAGGTGGTGCGGCATGCGGGCGAGCAGCACCCCGTGCACGAACGGAGTGACGTACTCGCGCAGCCGCTCGGTCGCGTTCGCGTCCTGCGCCTTCCACAGCTTGACGTCGTCGAGCCACTCCACGAGGAGCCGCACTGTAGCCGGTCGCGCGCGGATCACCGAGGCGTCGTGTGCGCGCAAGTTTCCGCGCGAATCGCCACCGAATTTGCGAGCACGGGTGAACCGACGGACAACTCGCCGCACATGGCCGACATCATCGACCTGTCCCTCGTCGCAAACGCTCGTCGCACGCTGGAGAAGCTGCTCGACACGCGCGGCATCAACTACTTCCTCAAGGTGGATGCGCGGCAGCCCTTCCGCCTCGACCCGACCCGCGTCGACCTCGTGATTCGCACCGCGGCGAAGCTGGGCAAGTCAGCTGGCACCCCTGCGCCGAAGGCGTACGAGCACGCGCGCAAGCTGATTCGCCGTGAGCTCATTCGCCGCGTCGTCGGCGAGATGCTGCAGGTCGGGCTCTGAGCCGCTCGGTGCGCGCTGCGTACCGACGCTGACCACGAGTCCAACCACGGCCCGGGTGGTCGAAGTCATGTTCGCTGCCCGCGTCTCGAGCGGAGTCCTGGAGCAGCGCTCCACGAGTCCAACCACGGCCCGGGTGGTCGAAGTCGTGTTCGCTGCCCGCGTCTCGAGCGGAGTCCTGGAGCAGCGCCGGGCGTCAGCAGCACGTCGTCACCAGCCTGCGCGGGCGACGTGCCGTTGCTCAGAGCGCGCAGCTGCCCCACGCGGCGTTGCAGAACGTCACGTCACGCACCACCGAGCGCGTCACGTCGCGCGTCCAGGTGCGGCCGTCGGTCGAGAAGCGCAGGGTGTACTCGAGCTTCTTCCACTTCGGGCCGTAGTACAGGCCGCTCTTGGGCAGGTCGAAGCGGTAGCGGTAGTCGTTGCCGAAGCGCCCGAGGAAGCTGAGGGCCTGCGCGGGCTGCGCGACACCGTCGAGCGAGAGCTCGGCCTCGGCGAACACGGCGTACGACTTCAGGCCGCCGACACCATCGGTGAGGCCGGGCACGTACACATCGGCCTCGACCCACACGCACGCGCGCTCGTTGAGGTAGCTGTCGAGGGTGATGACGTCGGGAGCGCCTTCGCTGCGCGCGCACGCCCGTGACGTCGACGCGCCGGGGCGGCCGACCCACTGCACCGCGGCGAAGGGCCGCGCCTCGACGGTGAAGCGGTAGTTGTTGCCGAGGTTCGAGTCCCACGCCTCGCAGGTGGAGCCCGCGCCGGTGAAGTTCTTGAACCACACCTCGGCCGACGTGGCGCCGCGGGGCACGTCGAAGCTCCACGGCTGCGAGACGGCCGAGCCATTCGACGGCGTGCCGCCCGGGTTGTTGAAGCCACGCACCGAGCCGCTGACGACTTCACCGCCGGGCGAGAAGCGCACGAAGCCGGTGATGTCCCACGCGGGGTAGCCGTTGTGCGTGCCGCGGCAGGTGGGCAGGCGATCGAGGTTGTACGTGATGACGCCCTTGCCGCCGGCGACGAGCGCGCCCTGCTGCGCCTGCGTGAAGCCGGCGAAGAAGTCGAGCTTCGCGGGCGCCGCGGGCGGGCCACACACGCCGGCGTCTTCGGCGACGACCCAGTTGGTGGCCTGCGAGAGCGTGTAGTTCTGGAAGTCGGTCTGGCCGCGCTGCTTGTCGAAGAGGCGGGCGCCGTTGGCGAGCTTGATGAACGGCGCGACGTCGATGCGCGCACGCGAGAGCGCGGTGGCCGACATGCCGTCTGACATGGTGGCCTTCTGCAGCGTCACCTTGTAGCGCTGGTACCCTGCGGGAGCGCCCGTCACCTTCGTCGGCGTCACCTGCGTCCACGTCGAGGCGTCCTGGTTCTTGTACATGACGTACGGCTTCGCGCCTTCAGCGAGGGCCGCGGCCGACACGTCGAGGAAGCCGCTCCACACCACCGAGCACCCCGTCGTCGCCGTGCACTTCGTCGTGTAGCCCGGGCCGTTCGGCACGCGCGCCAGCGAGCGGAGCACCACGTTGCAGGCGCGGTCGCTCGAGTCCTGGCCGGCGACGCCCAGCGGGCCCTCGGTCACCTCGGTCTCGTCGAAGCCCTCGTCGTCGATGACCGCCGTGCCGTTGCCACACGCCGCCATCACCACCATCACTGCGCCTACGAGTGCCTGCCGCATGATGCCTCCCGGGGTGCTTCTCGGACCGCGTGTAGGGAAAGTTGCTACCCAACGCAAGGTGGGTGGCAACTGGCTGAAACCAGTGGGAGTCCTGCCGTTGGGAGGGCGAACATGAGTTTGACCACCGCGGGGGTGGTGGGAGTCGTGGTCGCGGGGGCGGGAGGCGCAAGGTGAGCCTCGATCCGTGCGCCGGGCCCGCTAGAGTCCGCCCGGTTTTCGAGTCCTGGGAGGGACCACCATGGCAGCGAAGAAGAAGGCAGCACCGGCGAAGAAGCCGGCGGCGACGAAGGCGAAGGCTCCGGCGAAGCAGCGCATTGCGGTGAAGTTGCTCACCGAGCTTCCGCCCCTCGACGAGCGGCGTCGGCGCGTCTACCGCGCGGCGTTCTCGGACGAGGCGTGCACCGAGTGGGGCAACGCCACCAAGGCTGATGCGGTGCTGGCCGAGGCCGAGCGCTTCATCGGCGCCCTCGCCATTGCGCTGAAGAAGCCGGCTCCGACGGGGTACAGCCTGAGCAGGCTCTCGTGGCTCACGTCGCTGGTGAACGACCTCGGAGACGCGGTCGATGCAGACGCGGCGTCGAAGACGAGTGACGCCCGCACCGCCCGCTCGGGGGCGATCGAAGTGGCAGACAAGGTTCGCAAGAAGCTCGTGCGGGGGCTCATGGCGGCGTCGACCGGGAACGACGCGTTCCGCAAAGACGTCACCGACCGCAACGACTCGAACAAGGCAGCGCATGCCCTGGAGTCGACCCTCACTGGCCTGCTGCAGCTCGCCGTGCGCCTGCGCATGTCTGACGACGGCGAGGTGCTGGCCGACGATGTCGGCCTGACGGAGGGCTTCCTCTCGAGCGTGTCTGCGGTCGCCGATTCCCTGCGCGCGGCCAACGAGGCGACCTACACGCCCGAGACCGGGCGCGACTCCACGACCACGAACCTCGTCGAGGGCCGCGTTCTGCGCGAGATGAACTTCGCGGTCCAAACCTTCCGCCGCGCGCGTGAAGATGGAGAGCCCGTCGCAGCGCTGACGCCCGGCCCGAACCTCTCGCGGCTGACGAAGAGTGCCCCCGCACCCAGGGCGGCGCCCGAACCTTCGCCCGCCTGACGGCTGGGGGAAACGCTGACCGCGCGTCGGTGGGCCCGTCGAGCAGGCGCCGCTGGAGCGAACCCGCTCGACTCGAGTGAGGTCTTCGCCCGGTACCGAGCGAATCGAGCGCGAAGGGCGCTCCGCACGGTGGCAGTGGAGTCGTCAGCAGCGAGCGAGGCACCGGGCGCTGCTGTGAGGCAAAGGCGCGGCCCGTGTACGAGGGGCACGTGCTGTTGCGAGGTCCACGAGCTGGCCTTGCACGAGGGGGCACGTGCTGTTGCGAGGTCCACGAGCTGCCCTTGCACGAGGGGCACGTGCTGTTGCGAGGTACACGAGCTGGCCTTGCGCGAGGGGCACGTGCTGTTGCGAGGTACACGAGCTGGCCTTGCACGAGGGGGCACGTGCTGTTGCGAGGTACACGAGCTGGGCTTGCACGAGGGGCACGTGCTGTTGCGAGGTACACGAGCTGGCCTTGCACGAGGGGCACGTGCTGTTGCGAGGCACACGAGCTGCCCTTGCACGAGGGGCACGTGCGTCCATCACGGGGGGCCAGGGCTTCCATCACGGGGGGCCAGTGCTGCCATCCCGGGGGGCCAGAGCGACCAGCACGGGGGAAAG
>JAEUJR010000301.1 GCA_016793585.1 Archangium sp. | reverse complement strand
CTCAAGGGCGGCGTCGTCACCTTCGATCTCATCACCGTCACCGGCACCGAGAACATTCTCATGGCGGCGGTGCTCGCGAAGGGCCGCACGCTCATCGAGAACGCCGCGAAGGAGCCCGAGGTCGAAGAGCTCGCCCGCGTGTTGAACAAGATGGGCGCGCAGATCTCGGGTGCCGGCAGTGACGTCATCACCATCGATGGTGTCGACGAGCTGCGGCCGGTCGATCACGCGATCATCGCCGACCGCATCGAGGCGGGAACCCTGCTGGTCGCCGCTGCCATCACGGGTGGAGACGTGCTCGTGCGTCACGCGGTGCCCGAACACCTCGAGGCCGTGCTCCAGAAGCTGCGCGCCACTGGCTGCACGGTGACGGCCGAAGACGGCGGCATTCGCTGCAAGGGCCCCTCACGCGTTCAGCCCGTCGACATCAAGACGCAGGAGCACCCCGGCTTCCCCACCGACATGCAGGCCCAGCTGATGGCGCTGCTCGCGACCTCGGGCGGCACGTCGGTGATCACCGAGAACATCTTCGAGAACCGCTTCATGCACGTCGCCGAGCTGCGCCGCATGGGCGCCGACATCACGGTCGACGGCCACACCGCCGTGGTGCGCGGCAAGCCACGGCTTTCAGGGGCACCGGTGATGGCCACCGACCTTCGCGCGTCGGCCTCGCTCGTGCTCGCGGGCCTGCACGCCGAGGGAAAGACGAAGGTGGGCCGCGTGTACCACCTCGATCGCGGCTACGAGAAACTCGAGAAGAAGCTCAAAGGGCTCGGCGCGAACATTCGACGGGTCAAGGACACCGCCTGACATGTGCGACGAAGGCTCCGACGCAATCGCCCGAGGCTGCATGAATGGCGGTTGCTTCCCGTTGGATCACGTCAGTAGCATGACGACTTCCACCCCTCACAGGAGCTGAAAGTCAAAATGGATTGCCCCGGCTGCGGCGTCGAGATGGTCGACCTCAAGGAAGACGATCTGACGCTTCGCAAGTGCGGCGAGTGTGGCGGCTTGTGGGTCGATGTTTCCGACCTCAACCGCATGCTGCTTCACAACAACCTGCCCGGCCTCGAAGCCCTGGGCGGCAAGGTCGACCCCGAAGCGATGAGCGGACAGTGCCCTGATTGCCTCGTCGACCTGTTGCGGGTCGTCGGCGGCGATAAGGCCAACCCCATGTCCTACGACACCTGCGAATCGTGCGGTGGCGTGTTCCTCGAAGAGCGGTTCAAAGACGCCGCCGACGCGAAGGACGCCGAGAAGGGAATCGTGGAGTTCTTCCGCGGCTTCTCGGGCAAGGCGAAGAAGAAGGCTGCCGCCGGCGCCTGACCCTTCACCGCACTCGCCGAGTCATCGACCCGGCGAGTCACTTCCCCACCAACAGCGAATCAGGCCTGCGCACCCATCGACTGGGCGGCGCTCGTCTCGACGTGCGCCAACGGGTTCGTCAGCTCGAGCCAGTGGTTGTTGCCCCAGTTGCTGTCCCACAGCGTGTGGCCAGCGTCGGTCTCGAGCTCGAACCAATACTCGAGCAGCTTCGCGGTCTCGGGCAGGTTCAGGGAGGGCGCGAGCCGCACCAGCGGGCCGTTCTCGGAGCGCAAGGCGACGACGAGCGAGGGCAACGTCTCTCCATCGAGGCGCGCGTGCATGGTGATGCGGGTCAGCTTCGCTTCGGCGTGCTGCGGGTGCGTCGGATCCTTCCAGTACGAGACCTCGAGGGTCGCGCCCGCGGGAATGCGCGAGGCCGTCACCTGACCGGCCGCCAGCTTCTGCGTCAGCAGCGTGAAGCCCGTGCCCAGGTTGAGCGCGTAGAGGTTCTCGGGCGCCTTCACCGTGGCGGTCTTCGGAGCCGTCGTCGCGGCGGGCGCGGTCTCGGCCTTCTTCCTGGTCGCCGGGCGCTTCGCGGTCGTGGTGGTGGCTTTGGTCGTCTTCTTGGTGGTCATGGAGATCCCCCTGGGGCTGCGCGGTGTGGCCGTCGCATACACCAGACGATCGCTGCTGAAAGCCCCCTGCGCGTGAACGTCAACAGAACGTCACCCGTGGGATGGAAACGGGCAACGCAGAGCAGCTGTGAGAAGCTGAACGGCCCATGACGGAGCGCTCCTGGACGAAGCTGTGGAAGGCGGCCGAGGCAGCCCGCCGCCGCGCGTACGCGCCGTACTCGAAGTTTCACGTCGGCGCGGCGATCGAGTGTGACGACGGCGCGATCGTGTCGGGCTGCAACGTCGAGAACGCGAGCTACGGGCTGACCGTCTGCGCCGAGCGGAACGCGGTCGGCGCGATGGTGCTGCAGGGCAAGAAGCCGAAGCGCGTGGCGATCGTCGTCGATCACGTGCGGCCGGTTCCACCCTGTGGCGTGTGCCGCCAGGTGCTGGCCGAGTTCGCGACGATGGACATCGAGGTGCGCTCGAAGACCCTCGATGGGCAGGAGCTGAAGACGACGGTGGGCGAGCTGCTGCCGTTCGCCTTCACCAGCGCATTCCTCGACGAAGCGAAGCCGAAGAAGAAGCAGCGTTAGCCCCGCAGCGCGCCCAGGGTGTTCTTCGCGACCTCGAGGCACTGGGGCACGAGCTGCCCCATCGCCGCCTCGAGCTGAAGCGCTGCCTCGGCCTGCAGGCCCACCACTGGCATGAACGAGAGCAAGTCGATCGCCGAGGCCTGCGCACGAACGGCCGGGCGGTAGAGCGCGGCGACGACGCTCGTGAAGCCCCACGCCAACGGGCGGCAGACGCGCGTCGTGTCGGGCGTGATGGTGAACGGGCCCGGGTACTGCGATTGGGTGCCCACCACGCACGCGAGCGCGAAGAGCACCTGATCGTCGTTGGGTGAGCACGCCTCGGGCAGCATCAACACCAGCGCGCGTGACAACGTCTCGAGCACCTCGACGGGTTGCTCGTGATCGAGCCACACCTCGAGGAAGTCGGCGAACGGCTCGGGGCGTGAATCTGCGACGAGGCCGCGCACGGCGGTCAACACGCGGCTCGACGCGGGCACGCGGCTCCAGTCGAACCGGCCCAGCTCACGCTCCCAGGGCCTCACGCGGCAGGCACCACGTCGTGGCCAGCCGACTGGTACTGCTTGAGCTTTCGAAACAGCGTCGCCTGGCCGATGCCGAGCCGCTCGGCGGTTCGTGCACGGTTGCCGCGCTCTGCCGCGAGCGTGGCCAGAATCGCCGAGCGCTCCACCTCTTCGAGCGTCTGCCCCGGCTGGTTGGGCAGCGCCGTCACCACGGGCCGCACGATCTCTTCAGGCAGATCGTCGAGCTGCAACGTGCGGCGATCGGCGAGCACCGCGGCGCGCTCCATGGCGTTGAAGAGCTCGCGCACGTTCCCCGGCCACGGGTACTCGAGCAGCTTGCGGCTCACCTGTGGCGAGAGCTCTTTCGGCGGCAGCTTCGAGCGGCTCGTCGCCTCCATCAGCGCGACGCGGGCGAGCGGCACGATGTCTTCGGGGCGCTCCCGAAGCGACGGCACCTTGAGCGCCACCACGCGCAGGCGGAAGAGCAGATCTTCACGAAAGCGCCCGGCCTTCACCTCGGCCTGCAGATCACGATGGGTCGCTGCCACGAGCCGCACGTCGATGGAGCGCGTCTTGTTCTCCCCCACCCTGCGCACCTCGCGCTCCTGCAGCACCCGCAGCAGCTTGGCCTGCATCGACAGCGGCAGCTCGCCGACCTCGTCGAGCAGCAACGTTCCACCTCGGGCCGACTCGAAGAGCCCCGCACGATCCGACACCGCGCCCGTGAACGAGCCACGCGCATGGCCGAAGAGCTCGCTCTCGATGAGCGACTCGGGCACCGCGGCGCAGTTGATGGCGACGAAGGGGCCGCCCTGCCGCCGCGATGATTCGTGAATGAGCCGCGCGATGCGCTCCTTGCCCGAGCCGCTCTCGCCGTTGAGCAGCACCGTCGCGTCGACGGCCGCCACCCGCTTCGCCTGCGAGACGAGCAGCTTCATCGCGTCGGAGCGCGTCACCAGCCCCGACTCGTCGTCGGCCAGACGCTCGAGCTCACGCCGCCGCTCGAGCAGCCGCTTGTCGACCCGCTTGAGCGACGTCTGCAGCGACTTCATCGCCTCGTTGAGACAGTCGCTCTCGTAGAACGCGAAGAACGGGCGCGTCGCCTCGTCCCAGTCCTCCTTGTAGCGGCCCACCATGCGGCACACGGGGTCGCCCTTTCCGCGGCACGAGGTCTCGAGGCAGTAGATCGTGCGGCCGTTCACGAACGAGAGGTAGCCCGACGCGAACGCCGTGAGCGACCAGCACACGCACTCGTCGGACTTGCCGTGGTGAAGCAGGTGCTGCTCGGCCTCGTAGCTGTCGGGCCACACGGCTTCTGCGAAGGGCGTCGGCACCGTCGCCTCCTTCTCCGACACCGGCTCGAAGGTGACCATGCCCAGCAGCCGGTGCAGCCGGCCACCGGCGATGCGCCACTCGCGCTCCTCGTCCCACGGAATCGCCGACTTCATCGCCTCGGCGACGCGCCACCCGTGCGAGTAGCCGAAGCGCGTGAGAATCGCCCGCGCGCCCGCAGCGCCGAAGCTGGTGATGAGCTGCTGACGGAGCAGGCCCAACGCCACTGCGTCCATCAACACCACCCGCTCTCCTGCGAAGGTGAGCACGCCGCCGGTGGGCTCGAACTCGAGAACGTCGCTGAGGGTCAGTTGCTGTGTTCGCATGCACCCATCTCATATTGAGAGCCAACTGAATTCAAGTTGAGAGTCTATCGGCTTGACCGCGAGGGTGACCGAGCGCTTCCGCGTCGATACGGGTGGCACGCGCGCTGCTCTGACCCACCTCATGAACACCACACGACGCACCGTGCTGCTGGGGAGCGCTGGGCTGGCGGGGTGCCGGCTCATGCCCTCGGCGGAGCGGCGCGAGGAGAACACGACCATGATGACGATTCGCAAAGCCGAGGCGCGCGGCGGGGCCAACCACGGGTGGCTGAACACGAAGCACACCTTCTCGTTCGCCGACTACTACGACCCCAAACACATGGGCTTTCGCAGCCTGCGGGTGATCAACGACGACCGCGTGACGCCGGGCATGGGCTTCGGCACGCACCCGCATCGCGACATGGAGATCATCTCGTACGTGCTCGAGGGCGGGCTCGCGCACAAAGACTCGATGGGCACCGGCAGCGTGATCTCGCCTGGCGACGTGCAGCGCATGAGCGCGGGCACCGGCGTGTACCACTCCGAGTTCAACGCCTCGAAGGTCGAGCCCGTTCACTTCCTGCAGATCTGGCTCATGCCCGACGAGCTCGGCGTGACGCCCGGCTACGAGCAGAAGACGTTCACCGACGCCGAGAAGCAGGGCCGGCTGCGGCTGGTCGCTTCTCCCGACGGCAGCGACGGCTCGGTGCGCATTCACTCGAACACGCGCCTCTTCGCGGGGCTGTTCTCGAAGGGTGAACGCAGCGAGCTCGAGCTCGCGAAGGGCCGGCACGCGTGGGTGCACGTCGCGCGCGGCGAAGTGCAGCTCAACGGGCAGACGCTCAAAGAAGGCGATGGCGCGGCGTTGTCGAACGAGGCGCTCGTGAAGCTCGAGGGCGTCAGCACTGGCGAAGTGCTGGTGTTCGATCTCGCGTGACGCGTTCGAGTGAACCGGCTGAGGTCGCTGGCTCCCCGCAGCCGGAGCTCACGCATGAACACGACCGAAGCTGCAGCAACCGCCCGCGAAGTGCTCGCGATGCGGCAGACCCTCGCCGCCACCCAGCCCTCGCTCGATCGGGGCCTGCGCGTGGCGGTGTTCCTCGGCACCTGGTTCTTCGCGGTCGTCGCCGGCGTCTTGATCGGCGGGCTGGTCGGCAGCGGGCCCGGCGCGAGCGCGGGGCTGGTGATCGGCCTCATGTTCGGCGCCGTGCTGGCGACGTGGGCGAGCCAGGTGATTCGGGTCGCGGCGCAGTGGGAGCGCGCGGTGCTGCTGCGCCTCGGCAAGTTCAAGGAGGTCAAAGGCCCGGGGGTGATCTTCGTGTTCCCCGTGCTCGACAACGTGCGCATCGTCGACACGCGCCTGCTGACCATGTCGATTCCACACCAGCAGGTGATCACCCGCGACAACGTGCCGGTCACCATCGACGGCGCGCTCTTCTTCGAGGTGCGCGACCCCGAGAAGGCGTGCATCTCGGTGCAGGACTACCGCAGCGCGATCATGCAGTACGCGCAGGCCTCGCTGCGTGACGTCGCCGGCCAGATGAGCCTCGACGAGCTGCTCTCGGAGCGGGACAAGATTCAGGCGCAGATCGCCACCGTCGTCGAGAGCCGCTCCACCGCGTGGGGCATTCACGTCGAAGCGATTCGGCTGCTCGACATCAACATGCCCGAAGATCTCAAGCGCATGATGTCGCGGCAGGCGTCGGCCGAGCGTGAGAAGCGGGCCACCATCACCAAGGCCGAGGGCGATCGGGAAGCAGCCCTCAACCTCGCCGCCGCAGCGCACACCATGGCGGCGAGCCCTGGCGCGATGCAGCTGCGCACCCTTCAGTCGCTCGATGGCCTCGGCTCGTCTCCGTCGAACACCGTGGTGCTGGCGGTGCCCGTCGAGGTGCTCGAGCTGGCGAAGTCGCTCGCGGGCCGCGCCACGCAGACCATCGAGGCTCCGAAGTAGCTCAGGCCTGCACGCCTGCGCTCGACGTGTGCTTCTTCGGCGGCAGGGGAATCAACATCGACACGCGCTTCTGGTGCTCTGCGTAGTGCGGCCGGCGGGCGAGGCTGCGCTTCTCAGCCATGGGAATGCTCGCGCCCGCGAAGAGGGCCACCATCGAGAGCCACCCCGCGGCCGCCCACCACGGCGCACCCGCCGCCACGCCGAAGAGCCACAGCCCGAACCAGAACGAGATCTCGCCGAAGTAGTTCGGGTGGCGAGACCAGGCCCACAGGCCCACGTTGCAGATGTCTCCGTCTTCGCGCTTGGCGCGGCGGAAGTTTCGCAGCTGCTCGTCGGCCACGGTCTCGATGATGATGGCCGCGAACGTCACCAGCGCGGCCAGCACGTCGAGGGCGCCGAACGCAGGCCCGGGCTCGGCGAGCGCTGCGAAGAGCGGCAGGCAGCCCAGCCACACCATCACCGTGGGGAAGTAGTGCAGCCCGAAGAAGCTGGTCAGCCAGTACAGCCTTCCCGTCTTCTTGCGGAAGTCGACGTAGCGCCAGTCTTCGTGCTTCAGGCCCTGCCACCCTCGCACCCAGTTGAAGGTGAGCCGCACCGCGTAGAACGTGATGAGGGCGAGCGTGACGAGCTGCCGGGCGTCGAGGTGACGAGCTTCGCCGGGGCCGAACACGAGCCACGCCCCGATGATCGCCGGAGCCACCGACCAGTACGGGTCGTAGAAGCTCGTGTTGTCGTTCGCGAACGAGAACAGGAACACGGCGACCGTGGCCGCAGAGTCAGCCGCGAGGATCTTCCACAGCGGGTGCCAGTCGGCCGGGCAGGCCTTCAGCACGGCTCCAGCAACGACGAGGCCCGCGACGTAGGCGACCGTGACCAGCGCAAACCCACTCCAGGGACGTTTCACGACGACCGGCGAATTCATGGCGCGGTCGTGTAGTGCGTCAGGCGTGCGCGGTCACGTGCGCTTACGAGGCGCAGCCTTCTTCTTCTGGGGAGGCGGCACCGCGTCGTCAGGGAGCTTGCCCAGCAGATCGGCTAGCGCGTTCATGCCGTCGGTCACCGTGAAGACGCCGACGACCTTCTGGTTCGCGTTCACCACCACGGCGCTGCCGAGCTTGTGCTTGGCCATGTGGCGCGCGCAGACCTCGAGCGGCGTCGTGGAGGCGACCGTGTACGGCGACTGCGACATCGCCTCTTCGATGGGCACGTCGTCGGCCTTCACGCCGGCCATCGAGTTCACCATCTGAATGTCGCGGTCGCTGACGATGCCGACGAGCTGGTTCCCGTCGAGTACCGGCAGGTGGCGAATCTTGTACGCCTTCATCATGTTCGCCGCGTCAGACAACGAGAGTGACACCCCGATGCTGTGGGGAGTCGCCGTCATGTAGTCCTGCACGAGGATGGTCTGGGACATGTGGGGAATTCGCAGCAACCGCCGAGCCACGGCGCTCCCTCGGGAGCCCCCAGCGGCTCACGCAAGACCTGCGGCGCGGCGTTCAACCGTGCGGAGCCCCGTGAAGGCCGTGCGTCGGTTTCGGCTTCACGAGAACAGCGGCGCGAGCTTACCGACGAGATCGAGATCCATCGGTTCGAGCTCGAGATCGCCCGCCAGCACGGCCATCTGCGCGTCTTTGCGGCCCTTGAGCAGATCGCCGAAGTCCTCCGCCGAGCAGCGCACCGTCAGCTTCGGCTCGCCCTCGAGGCCTTCCGAGATGAAGTCCTTCGAGCGTGTGAGATCGGCCGTCCACTGGCCGCCGTCGTCGCCCGTGATGTCGAGGTGAATGACGCCGGCGACGGCCTTTCGCACCTCAGGGTGTTTGCCCAGCTTCGCGTCGAAGTCCTTCGTGATGATCTTCTCGATCTTCGACAGCTTCTTCGGCGTCGGCTTCTTCGCCTTGCCGACCGTCTTCTTCGCCTTCGGCTTCTGGTCGGCCTCGGCCACGTCTTCGGGCTTCACCGCCGCGGCCTTGCTCTTGCGAAACGCGTTGAAGCGCTCCATCGAGAACAGCTTCGAGCCTTCGTCACGTGCCAGCTCGAAGACCTTTCGCAGCTGCTCCTTCGGCATGCCGGGGTTCTTGAAGTACTCCATGGCGACCCGGCCGATGGCCCAGTTCATGGCGAACGCCGCAGGTACCGTGAGCAGGGCTCCGACGACCGGGAGCAGCGCCTTGATGCCCTGCCGCGCCAGCATGCCTGCGCCCGCCACGGTGCCGAGCTCGAGAATGAGCGACTTGGCGTCGGCCTGCGTCACCTTGCGGCCGTAGACGTGCCCCACCGTCATCACCATGCCCGTCTGCATGGGCAGGCTCAGCACCGCATCGGAGAACGGAATCGGAGACACGGCGACGACGGCACAGCCGTAGCTGGCCATGTTCACGACGTCGCGGGCGGCCTTGTCGCGCTGAGCGACGGGTACCTTGCTGAAGTCCTTCTTGCGAATGTCTTCGAGGGTATCGAGCCAGGACATGTGGCCACTGTAACCCGTGAAGTCGGTGCGGCGTTCCCTCAACGGCGGAACTTGCGGCCGATCGGATCTTTCGGGCGCTGCATGCCCTGCGGCACCACGATGCGGCCGTTGCGCTCGAAGTCTTCACGCAAGACCAGCCGCCCTTCTTTCACCTCTCGCGCAGCGTCAGGGCCGATCCACGAACCTTTCGGGTCACCCTTGCGAAACGTCTTGGTGAGCCACGCGCCGATCTCGAGCACCCTCGCGCGGAACGCAGCAGGCGCGGCGTTCTTGCGGCCCGTCTGTTCCGTCACGTCGAGCTCGGCCCACAGCTGCCCCGAGAGCAGCTCGTCGTCTTCGTTGCGGGCGCTGCGCTCCCAGAAGAGAACGGGGGAGCGCACCTCGTCGATGCGCCAGAACCCCTTGTCGGGGCCACGCTTGATCGCGTCGACGTGCGCGGGGCCGAGATCGCTCGCCACCAGGTACACGTCGCGCTCGGGCAGCTGCGCAATCGTCTCGACCGAGAGCCTGAAGGTCTTCCAGTCGGGAGGCACGCGGCGCGGGTAGACCTCGAAGACGTTGCGCGCGAGCACCCGCACGAAGGTCTCTTCGTCCGTCGGCGTCATGAACGTGTATTGCTGGTGAGCCATGGCGGGCGGCAAAAGCACGTCGGCGCACCCGTCACAAGGTTACGCTCGACGTTCATGAACGACGCGCTCAGGAACCGCATCTTCGAGCTTCGCGATCTCGCCGGAGTCATCAACCTCGCGACGTGGGATCAAGAGACGTACCTGCCGAAGAAGGCCGAAGGAGCGCGCGCGGCCCAGCTCGGCACGCTCCAGGGCCTGTACCACGAGCGCCTCGTCGACCCGCGGCTGGGCGAGTGGATCGATCGTGAGACGCCGACGACTCCCGATGACCGCGCGATGCTGCGGGTGCTGAAGCGGGAGCGTGAACGCGCCGTGCGTCTGCCGTCTCGACTGGTGAAGGCGATCGCCGAGGGGCAGGCCCACGCGCTCAGCGCCTGGCGAGAAGCGCGCACGCAGCGCTCGTTCAAGGTGTTCCAACCGAAGCTCGAAGTGCTGGTGAACCTGCGCCGCGAGCAGGCCGACGCGCTCGGCCACGACGGTGAGCGCTACGACGCGCTGCTCGAGAACTACGAGCCCGGCATGCGGGTCGCGCGCCTGACTCCGGTGTTGAAGTCGCTGGTCGAGAAGCTCGAGCCACTCATCGGCGCCATCGAGGCGCGGGGCCCGAGACGAGACGCGCTCCTGGGCAAACGGTTTCCCATCGAGGAGCAGTGGGCGTTCACCATGGAGCTGCTGGCCGCCATGGGCTTCGATCTCGAGGCGGGCCGGCAGGATCGTTCGATTCACCCGTTCTCGAATGGGCTCGCGCCAACCGACGTGCGGCTCACGACCCGCCTCTTCGAAGACCAACCCTTCTCGGCGATCTTCGGCACGCTGCACGAGGGCGGACACGGGCTGTACGAGCAGGGCTTCTCTCCCGATCACTTCCGCACCCCGCTCGCCCAGTCACCGTCGATGGGCCTGCACGAGTCACAGTCGCGGCTGTGGGAGAACCTGGTGGGCCGCAGCCGCCCGTTCTGGACGTTCTTCTTCCCGAAGCTCAAGGCGCGCTTCCCCTCGCAGCTCGCCGACGTCTCGCTCGACGACTTCCTCGGCTCGGTGAACAAGGTCGAGCGCAGCTTCGTGCGCGTCGAAGCCGACGAGGTCACCTACAACCTGCACATCGCGCTCCGGTACGAGCTCGAGCTGGGGCTGGTGCGCGGCAGCCTCTCGGTCGCCGAGCTCGAAGACGCGTGGAACGAGAAGACGAAGGCGCTGCTGGGCCTCGAGGTGAAGCAGCCCGTCGAAGGCGTGCTCCAGGACATTCACTGGGCCTGGGGCGAGTTCGGGTACTTCCCCACGTACGCGCTCGGCAACCTGTACGGCGCCACGTTGTTCGCCACCGCCAAGCGTGAGCTGCCGTCACTCGACGACGAGCTCGCGCGCGGCCACCTGCTGGGCCTGCTCGGGTGGCTGCGAGAGAAGCTTCACCGGCACGGCTGGCGCCTCGACGCAGAGGATCTCGTTCGGCAGGCCACCGGGCACGGGCTGCGCGACGACGACTTCATCGCGGGCCTCGCGCAGCGTTACTGAGGCAACACCTCGGTGATGTCCCTGGTGAGCTTGATGATCTCGCGCTTCTGGGCCGAGGTCAGCTTGCCGCCCTTGCGCAGCTTCTGAATCTGCCGAATGCGATCGACCGCTGCGATCGCCTTCTTCACCTTGGGGGCGTTCGGGTCGAAGCCCGCCTCGTTCGCGACGGCGATCAGGTCCTCCTTCGAGGGCAGATCGTTGAAGTCCTCGTCGGTCAGCTCTGCGTCGGCGGTCGGG
Source organism: Archangium sp. (assembly GCA_016793585.1). Next base: position 158 of record JAEUJR010000301.1, on the reverse strand, counting down.
TCCTCCGCGCCGTTCTTCGGGTCGAGCGTGAGGCTGTCGTAGATCTCGTGGCCGTTCGGATCGAGGTCGTCGCGGTTCTCGATGGGGGTCTTCGCCTTCGCAGGCACCGGCACCTTCAAGTCGTCGAGAACCTTCTGCGCATCGACGACGGGCTCCTC
>JAEUJR010000287.1 GCA_016793585.1 Archangium sp. | reverse complement strand
GCCGGCCTTCGTCCAGTGCGCCCAGCGGTCTTCGTTCACCGCGAACTTCGCGGGCGACTCGTTCGGGTCGTACATGCCGATGTTCTCGATGAAACGGCCATCGCGGGGCATGCGCGAGTCGGCGGCGACGACGTGGTAATAGGGGCGCTTCTTGGCGCCAGCGCGGGCGAGACGGAGAACGACGCTCATCTGACAAGCTCCTGAAAAGACGTTGGGACGGTGCCCCTACACGGTTCTGGGCGTTCCCGTCAAGCGTGCGGCGCCATTCGCTTGAGATCACTGGAGCTTCCACCGCTAGGATGCAGGGCATGAGCGCTGTGCTCGATCAGGCCGTCGCCTTTCTCAGCTCCATCGGCGTGGAGCTCGATCGATCGCAGCTCTCGCGGTGGTTGGCCGGCCGCGCGACGACACACGCTGACGATCTGGGCCTCGCCTTCGCCTGTGCACGCGGCGACGAGCTGGCGGCGCGGTACTTCGAGAAGACATGGATGCCGGTGGCCGAGAAGGCGCTGAAGAAAGCCGGCATGGACGCGACGGTGACGGACGACGTGTTGAGCTGGCTGCGCGCCGAGCTGTTCGCGCGCGATCAAGGGCCCCTGTTCGACACGTACACGGGCCGGAGCGATCTGGGTGGGTGGCTGCGCGCCATCGTCGTTCACGAAGGGATTCGACGGTCGAAGAAGCAGCGGCGTGAGGTGACGCCCGAAGCGGTCGCCGAGATTCCCGTGCCCGACGTCGAGCTGACGGCGCTGCGTGGCGCGTACGGGCCGCAGTTCACCGAGGCGATCTCGAACGTGTTCGCGTCACTGACGGTGGAGCAGCGAAACGTGCTGCGCCAGTCGTTCCTCGACGGGCTGTCGATCGACGTGCTGGCGAAGCTGTACGGCGTGCATCGGGCGACGGCCGCGCGCCGGGTTCAAGCGGCACGACAAGCGCTGGTCGACGGCGTACGCGCGCACCTGAAGGAGCAGCTGAAGCTGGGCGACTCGAGCATCGACGCGCTCATCACCCTGGGGAACTTGAACGAGAGCCTCTCAGGGCTGCTTCGCAAGACGCGCGGCTGAACGATCTCAGCGGTCGATGATCGTCTCGAGCGTGCCGTTCTTGTCCTTGTCGAGCTCGAACTTCGTCTTCTCGCCTGCGGGCGTGAAGGTCGTGGTCGCGCGCAGGGCGAGCTCCTGAGTCTCGTTGCTGGCCTTCTCGTAGACTTCGAAGATCGGCGCCGAGCCGGTGGCGGCGTACTCGCGGTGCTCGTGGCTCCACACCTTGCCGGTCTCGACGGGGCCGAAGAACGGATCGACTTTGGTGCCGCTGACGAAGGTGTCGACCGCGCGGCCCTGGCCATCGAGCATGCTCAGCTCACGGCGCGTCGAGAGAATCGTCGACTCGATCAGCCGCGCGTCGGCCTTGCCATCGCCGTTCACGTCGTAGGTGCGCGTGCGCTGGTCGCCGAACATGGGCACCGACTTCTCGGTGCGATCGGACAGCACACGGGCGTTCTGAAGGGGCGCGAGAACGGTCGAGAAGGGCTTGCCGACGAGCGTGTTGGACATGGGGGGTTGTCGGAGCGCGGAAAAGCCCGACTTCAGCCCGTTTTGTAACGACGCTGAGGCATTTCTCAGCCCGTGAAAACCACCCTCGAATCAACGACTTGCAGCCACATCTGCGTCGAGTCGGCTGAGGGTTGCGGCCAGCGCATCGACGGGGTCGGCCGTCAGCCAGAGCTTCAGGTTCCTGCCCTGGGCGAAGTCGACGAGCGGGCGGAGCACGCGATCGGGCCGAGTGGTCTCGATGATTGGCAGCTCGACCTTCGCGTCGGGCCCGAGCTCGATGCGCAGCTCGTTCTGCAGCGCGGCCGTGTCGACCTTGACGTGCTTGTCGGCGCCGAAGAACACCCGAAAGCGCACGGCGGTCGTGGTGATGACGGTCGCGAGCCCGCCCAGGCGAGTCGCTTTCGTTCCCGCGTGCGTGCCCCCCCGAGAAGCCTCGAACAGCGCGAAGCGACCAGCGATGACGCCTTGCTGAGACTTCAGCGCGTCGGGGACCGCGTCTCGAAAGCTGGCGAAGATCCACTGGCGGCTGGCATCGGGCACCGGCCTCGCGACCGCCTTGATGAGCGCGTCATCGACGACCTGAGGCCTGCCCACGACGAGCTCGGCCGAGGTGCGAGGTGCCTGGCGAACCGGCAACGAATCTCCGCCCGGCAGGAAACACGGAGAGGCGACGAAGAGGGTCAGCCCCCGTCGAACCGCGCGGTGATGCGGAATCGCGAGCGAGTCCGATGCCTCTTTGAGCGCTTGAGCGTCGTCGAACCCGAGCGCCTCGATCATCTGCATCGACTCGTGCTCGTGAATGCGGTTGAGCACGGCGACTCCGCCCGAGCGCCAGAGCAGCGTTCGCAGCGAGGGGAACTCGTCTTCGAGCGCAGAGCCGGTGTGGAGCAGCACGTTGCGCCCGGCCGCTGCGATGCCTTCAGGAGCGTGCTCGTTGGGCTGCGCGGTGATGCCTTCGCTCGCGAGCAGCGCGATGAGCTCTGGCGTGTACGCCGTGTTGGCCAGCTGTACCGAGGCGATGCGCTCGACGAAGTTCTGCGCGGCACTCGCCTCGGCGAATCGACCAACCAGCACGCAGTCTCCGGAGTTGTTCGCCGAGAAGCCCTGCCAGACCCGAACGCCGTCTGCGAAGGGCGTCGTGCCCCCCACCGGCCGCGCACACCCCACGAACGGAGCGCGTCTCGACAACCGCTCACGCCGCTCGCGCCAGAGCGAGATCGCGTGCTCGGCTGACTCGAACGGCATCGCGTCGTGATGAAACGAACAGGCCTTGAGCTTCTGGTCCGAGGTGACGGTGACGAAGTCTGAGCCCGCACCACAATCAGAAGCGGCGAACAATCGAGGAACGTCGGAGAGCGTGTTGGCGAAGCACGTCGAGAGGCGGACACGAACCGGCGCCTCACGAACGATCGACGACAGCGATCTCAGCTCGGCGGGCGTGAGCTCTTTCGAGGCGTCGTGGCCAATGAAGCGGAGCAGCGCGACGTCATGACAGCCGAGGGACGGCAGCTCGGCGAGCAACGCGGGGAGTTCGTGAAGACGCGTGCGATCGACGATCACGTTCGCGCCGGTGCGCGCTCCAGCGGCAGCGAGCGTCGTCAGCGCCGAACGCCAGGGGTTGTCGTCGTAGAGCGAGACCCGCACTTCTCCGGCGTGGGCAGCGAGGTGAAGGGCGCGTTCGGGCGTGAGCAGCGCTCCATTGGTGGTGACGTTGAGGGCGAGTGAGGTCTCGGCGTCGAGCCTCGCCAGCAGTTCGTCGAAGCCGCGAAAGACGAGCGGTTCTCCTCCGCCGAACGCGACCTCGAGCACGCCCAGCGCTTCGAACGCCTTCAACGTCTGAAACGCGCGCTCTGGCGTCCAGTGACTGGGCGCCTTCGGGTCGCGCGAACAGAAGCCGCAGGTGAGGTTGCAGGCGTTCGTGATGCCGAAGAGCACCGTCCTCGGAGCGGCCTGCTTCAGCGAACGAGTCGCGGGCGAATCGACGCGAACGTTCAGGCCACTGGAGCGGTCGAACCACAACCTGGCGCCATCGAGCGGAATGGAACGGAGCGCAGTGTCCATGACGGCACCGCAGACTGGCCGACGCCGCCATTCCTGAACACCGTTTCCGCGAATGCAGGGGTTCGGCTACGAGGGCGTCATGAACGCACGTCTTCTCGCGGTGTCCTTCGCGCTCGGCCTGCAGATGTCGTGTGGGATGACGCAGCAGCGGTGCTCGACCTCGACGTGCAGCACCGGGTGCTGTGATTCGAGTGGGATCTGTGTCGCGGGGAATTCGCAGTCGGCGTGTGGTTCGCGCGGCACAACCTGCACGTCATGCGGCTTCGGGTTTCAGTGCATCAGCGGTTCGTGCATCGTGACGGGGACCGGGAGCGGCGGCGGGACGAGTGGAGTCGGAGGCGGAACCGTCGCGGCCGGAGGAACCGCAACGGCTGGTGGAACTGCGATGGCTGGTGGAACTGCGATGGCTGGCGGAACTGCATCGGCCGGCGGAACTGCCACGGCTGGCGGAACTGCAACGGCTGGCGGAACTGCAACGGCCGGCGGAACTGCAACGGCTGGCGGAACTGCGACGGCCGGTGGAACGGCCACGGGCGGAGGCTCGGCGGGCTGCGGGAACTGCGCGGGGTGCTGCTCGAACGGCGTCTGCCAGGCCGGGAACACCACGGGGCTCTGCGGTGCTCGCGGCGTGGCGTGCTTCGCGTGCTCGACGAATCAATTCTGCTCCAACGGCCAGTGCACTGGCGCGAACACGGGAGACACCGGATCGACGTGCGCCGTGAACGCTGACTGCAAAGAGGCGATCCTCGGGGGCGCGACGCGTGAGTGCGTTCCTCCCTACCGCGCCGATGGTGGCGCCTCGGGCTGGCCCGGCGGCTATTGCAGCAACGCGGGCTGTGACTCCTTCGTCGACTGCCCGGGCACCACAGGTTCATGCGGACGAGACGGCTTCTGCTACTCGACCTGCCTCGTGGCGAACCTTGGGCAGAGCACCTGCCGGCCGGGGTACGTCTGCTCCGATGCGTTGACCGTCGATGGCGGAACGTTCGCGCTCTGCGTTCCCGATTGTCGAAACCCTGGCTATGCGGGGTGTGGCATCGGGCGAAGCTGCAACGGGCTCGGCTACTGCAATTGAGGAGGACTCGCCTCCTCTGCCCTCGGGCGCTCCTGGCAAACACCTCGATATCGCAGACGTGAGCGGTGGCACGCAGCGTGGAATCGCTCGGGGAATGCGCGCTCTCGTGGTGGGTCTGGTGCTCGCGGGCTGCACGACTGGCGTGTCTCCGCCTGCGCCGCCCGCCACCGAGGAGCGGGTGATCGACAGTGGCGTCGAGCTGATCGACGCCGGCGTGACGATCGATGCAGGGGCCGTCGATGCAGGCGGCGTGCAGGCCGGTTTCGGAGCCACCATCGACGACGCGCGGGAAACGATCGTCTTTCGTGTCGCTTCGGCGAACGCGAGCCGGCTCGAGGTGAGCCTTTTCTTTCACCCGCTCGGCAGCCGCGCGTTCACGAGCTAGGTGATGGAGCCTGAGGCCGACGGCGTCTGGCGCGCCGAAGTTCCCCTTCCTCCCGATGCGGGAGCGCTCTTCTACGGCTATCGCGCGTGGGGCCCGAACTGGCCGTTCGTCGAAGGTTTCGTCCCCGGGAGCGCTGACGGCTTCCGCTCCGAGGTCGACGCCGAGGGCAATCGGTTCAACCCGAACAAGCTGCTGATCGATCCGTTCGCGAAGGAGCTGAGCCACGACCCGAAGACGCCGGGCTCGACGGACTTCAGCCCGTATCTCGGTGGCGCGACGAACCGCGTGAAGGACTCGGCTCCAGCGGCGCCGAAGGGCGTCGTGCTTCGTCAACCGAATGACGACGTGGGGCCGCGGCCGACTCGCAGCCTGAAGGTCATCTGGGAAGTGCACGTGCGCGGGCTGACGATGAACGACACGTCACTGCCGGAGTCACTGCGTGGCACGTACGCGGGCGCTGCACGAAAGGCCGCCGACCTCGCCGCGCTGGGGATTACCGCGATCGAGTTCCTGCCGGTGCAAGAGACGCAGAACGAGACGAACGATCTCGAACCGCTCTCGAACGATGGAGACAACTACTGGGGCTACTCGACGCTGAACTACTTCGCGCCCGATCGCCGGTACTCGAGCGATCAGACGCCTGGCGGGCCGACGCGCGAGTTCCAGCAGATGGTGCGCGCGTTTCACGACGCGGGGCTGAAGGTGTTCATCGACGTCGTCTACAACCACACCGGCGAGTCGGGGACGATGTCGTTCCGCGGGCTCGACAACCAGTCGTACTACTCGCTCACGACGGACCGGCAGGGCGGCGTCAACAACACCGGCGTGAGCGGCAACTTCAACTCACGCAGCTCGGCTGGGCAGACGGTGATCATCGAGTCGCTGAAGTACTGGCACGAGGTGCTCGGGGTCGATGGGTTCCGGTTCGATCTCGCGACGGTGTTGGGCAACGGCTGCGAGCATGGCTGCTTTCGCTACGACCGCGATGATTCGAACACGGGGCTCAATCGGCTGACGGCCGCGTTGCCGGTGCGGCCCTTCATGGGCGGAGCCGGCGTCGATCTCATCGCGGAGCCGTGGGCGATCGGCAACGACACGTACCAGGTCGGCAACCTGCCTGGCGCGTGGGCGGAGTGGAACGATCGCTACCGCGACGCGCTGCGAACGCACCAGAACCGGCTCGGCTTCAACGAGGTGACGCTCGAGGAGCTCGTGCGCCGACTCTCGGGCTCGCCCGATCTGTACCAGGACGATGGGCGTCCACCGGCGGCGTCGATCAACTTCCTCGTCGCGCACGACGGCTTCACGCTGAACGATCTGTATTCGTGTGACGCGAAGAACAACGGGCAGGCGTGGCCGTGGGGGCCGTCGAATGGTGGCTCCGATTCGAACCGCAGCTGGGATCAGGGAGGCATGGCGTCAGCGCAGCGGCAGGCGGCGCGTACCGGCATCGCGATGCTGATGATCTCGGCGGGCACTCCGATGATGACGGGCGGCGACGAGCACCTGCGCACGCTGAGGTGCAACAACAACGCGTACAACCTCGACTCCGAGAAGAACTGGCTCTCGTGGACGCACACGATCGAGCAGCAGACCTTCGCGACGTTCACGCAGCGGCTGCTGCAGTTTCGGCGCGCGCACCCTGCCCTTCGACCGGCGAGCTTCTGGCGCGGCATCGACACCAACGGAAACGGGTTGGAGCAGACGCGCTGGTTCACGACGAGCGGAGACGTGGCCGACGCGGCGTACCTGCGAAACCCGGCGAACCACGCGCTGGGCCTGCGCATCGATGGCACCGAACTGGGAGAGCAGGACGTGGTGTTCGCCGCGATCAACG
>JAEUJR010000279.1 GCA_016793585.1 Archangium sp. | reverse complement strand
GTGCTCGCCGAGAAGCTGCACCTCGACGGCGTGCAGTTCGACGAGCTGGTGCTCAAGGACAACCTGAAGAACCTCGTGCGCGGGCGCTTCAAGGCGCTGCGTGGACAGGTTGGCTACAAGCTGCCGGTGCTGCTGCGCAGCCGCGCGAACGCTCCCGCCGAGGCCGAAGAGGTGCTCTTCGGTGACGACGCCGAGGCTGACGCGTTCATCTATTCGCTCTACGCCGACATGGTCGCGCGCCGGGTGAGCGAGCCGGTCGTGTACCAGGTGCTCCAGGCCGCCGAGGTCTACGAAGACGACATCAATCGCGTGATGAAGGTGTGGGAGTCGATTCCCCAGGCCGACCCGGTGCGCCGCATCTTCATCAACCTCGATCGCCTCACCACGCCGGCCTCGTTCGCGCACTACGGCCCGCGGCTCGTGCCCATCTTCAACTATTTCCAGGCCGCGCTCGTGCTGATGGCCGATGGCCACTTGAACGCCGGGCAGGTGCTCAAGGTGATGGTCGAGCTGGTGCAGACGTCTGGCTACAACCTCTTCACGCTGTCGAACTCGCTGCAGGATCTGCTGCGGCGTGGGTTGCCGATCGCGCAGGTCGCGCAGAGCCTCGCCGAAGCGCTGCAGGGGCCACAGGCGATGCTGCAGGTCGTTCGGCCCGTGCCCGACATCATCGCGGCGTTCACGAAGCGGGCGGCGTCACTCGGCGCTCCGCCCGCGCCGCTGCCCACGAAAGACATCGACTACCTCTCGCTGCTCGACCACGCGCGCCCACGCACGCACAAGAAGCGGAAGATCTGAGTCAGATCGGCGCGAAGATCTTGAGGCCCGAACGCCCGCCGGCCGCCAGCGTGTTGCGCTCGATGAAGTCGCTGTAGCTGCTTCGCCCGTCGCCCGAGGTGATGGCGGTGTGCCCGTAGATGCTGCCGAGGCGGCTCGAGGTGCGCTCCCAGGTGAGAATGAGGCCGGGCGTACGCAGCGCTTCAGCGAGCGACATGTTCACCTGGCGGAAGCGGTTGCGAGGCAGGTTGTTGTCGATCTGGTTGCCGTTGCCCCAGACCTTGATGCCGTACGTGCGTTGAATCGCGCGGCTCACGCCCGTCGCGCAGAGCCCCTGGCTGTTGTACCCGCCCATGCTGCCGGCCACGGCGCGCGCGTTCGCCGCGAGGCTCGACGAACCACGCACGCCCGAGCTGCTCGGCCGAACGCCCGTCGTGTGTGTTGGCTTCGCCGGCGTGAACGAGTCGGTCGACCCCGGAATGCGGAGCGACCGCCCCGCATAGATGAGGTTCACGTTCTTGATGCCGTTGGCGCGAGCGAGCGCCGAGACAGAGGTCTTGTAGCGGGCTGCGATGCCAGAGAGCGTGTCGCCACTGCGGATTTTGTAGGTTCCCATGCGAGAGTTCTCGACAGCCGCGCACTCTCGTTGAGCGAGAACCCTGTAAGCGGAGTTTGCGGAATCAGGCGGAAACCGAAATCGCCTCAGTCAGCGCTCTCGTAGATCGCCCGCGTGGCCTTCGCGGTCTCTGCCCACGAAAACCGCGAGGCGTGCGCCCGACCCCGCGCTGCGAGGGCCTGCCGTTCGCCGCTGCTCGAGAGGAGCTGCTCGATCTTCCCAGCCAGTCCAGTCACGTCGTCGACGCCGACTTGCCACGCACCGGCGCCACACACCTCGGGCAGTGAGCCCGCGTTCGAGATGATCGTCGGAACGCCCAGCCGCATGGCCTCGAGCGGAGGCAGCCCGAAGCCCTCGTAGCGCGACGGAAAGACGAACACGCCCGCGCGCTTCATCAGCGCGTAGAACACCGAGTCTTCCAGGTAGCCGAGCGGTCGCACGTCGACGCCGCGCTCCTTGAGGCGCAGCACTTCTTTCTCGATCGCGCCGCTGCCGAACCAGCGTTGCCCGGCGAGCACGAGCGTCGCGCGACGACCTTGCGCGTGCAGCTGCTCCATCGCCTTCAGCACGAGGCCGACGTTCTTCCGCGCGTCGAGCGAGCCCGCGTAGAGCACGAACGTCTCGGGCAGGCCGAGCGCGTCGAGCCACTTCACCGTCGTCGCGTCGGGCGCCGCCACCTGCTCGACGTGATCGACGCCGTGGTGAATGACCGACACCTTCGAGGGATCGACGTCGAAGTGTTCGAGCAGGCTGTCACGCGCGACCTCGGAGACGCAGATGATGCGATCAGCCACCGTCGCAGCGCGCGCGAGCCACAGCCGGAACTGCCAGCGAAACGCGGTCGACACGGTCTTGGGCAGCAGCAGCGGCACGAGATCATGCACCGTCAACACGTAGGGAACGCCGGGCACGCGAGAGAAGGGCAGGTTGAAGTTCGCGAGCGCGTGGAACAGGCGTGGCTTGCGACGCTCGAGCTCGCCCGCGAGATTCACCACCGTCCACCCGGAGCGCGAGGCGCGGCCACGAGGCAGCTCTCCGCTCTTTCGCGCGCCCCAGCGTTCGACCTCGAGGCCCGAGCTCGTCAGCGCGCGGTGCAGCTGCCGCGTGTACAGACCGATGCCGGTGATGGGCTCGTCCCAGAGAGAGGCGTCGAGGGCGATGGACTGCACGATGTGGGCGCCCATAACACACGCCCGGTTGCACGCTCGCGACGAGATCGGGCAGGGTTCGCCGCCATGAACGAGCGTCGCTCCCTCGATCGCAAGCCGGTTCGGTTTCTCGTGCAGCACCAGTCGTCGACCGACGCCGGCTACGAGGTCGACTACGCGAGCGATCTTTCTCCGGGCGGCATGTTCATTCGGTCGCGCGTCACGCCGCTTCCGCACGCGACCGTGCACGTGCAGTTCGCGCCCGCGAAAGACGCTCCGCTGGTGAGCACCTTCGCGCGGGTCACGCACGTCACGCCCCACGGGTTCGGCACGGCGTTCATCGGCCTCGATGCCGAAGGGGCCCGCGCGATCTCGTCGGTGCTCTGAGCACAGCGTCGCGTTCGCCTCACGCGGCGAGCAGCAGCAACTGCCACCACGTCACGACGTGCCTCCGAGGCCGACGACACCACCACTGTGCGCCGGCTCGTTCGAAGGTTCGGCTTCAAACTGAGCGGTCGCCGTCTTGACCGCTGCAAGCCGATCGGGCGCCACGCCTGCAGCCGCATCGATGACACACGAACGCACGAGCCCCGGAGAAACGTTCTTCAAACGCTCCAGCGTCGCCACGTCCCACGGGTCGATTCGCGGCATGCCCGGCCTGACCTCGACACGAAGCTCGCCGCCGCTCAGCACGAACGAGAAGGACGCGTTGGTCGCGGTGATGCGCTCGAGCTGCGGCAGCCGGGCGCTGGCCATCAGCAACACGTCGACCGGCAGCTCTCCGTGTTGATTCGAGGTTCCGAGCTCGACGCGGCGCACCTTCTCGAAGAGTGGGTGCTGGAACAGCGTGGGTGGCAACGGCACGAACATCGTGAGCGCGACACACTCGAGCTTTGGAAACGCCTCTGCACGCAACGAGTCGGGCAGCTCGAAGTCGGCGAGCTCGATGCGCTCCAGGGCCCAGGGGAAGTCACGGTTGGCTGCGAGCCCCAGCATCGCGCCGCCCACGACGAGCGAACGGAGCCCGTACAACTGGCCCTGCTCGATGAGCCGAATGGCGGCCGGGCCATCGACGGCGTTGGGGTGGTACTTCAGCTGCAACTCGCGAATCGTGACCCACTTCAGGTCGTCGACGAACGCGTCGAGGTCGTTCACCGTCCGGTATTCGTCGACGCGCTCCTTCACGGGCAGCCCGAGGTGGTAGTTCGAGAGCTGCTTGAAGATGCCGAGCTTGCGCGCACAGGCGTCGTAGGCGCTCTTCACCTTCTCTCCACGTGAGAGCGCGACCGCGAGGTTGATGAACTCGGCGCGCGGGTCGCCACGTTCTGCGAGGAAGTCGGCGTACACGAGGCGGGGCGCGGGGTCGTCTGGAGCGGCGTTGATCGCCAACAGCAACCCGAGGGCCTTGTCCGGCTGCTGGTCTGACTTCTTCGAGGCCGTCGCTCGCGCGGCGAGGCGTTCGAGCGTCGCCACCAGCTTCGACTCGTTCGTCAGCAGCGGAGTCGGGTGTGCCACCCGTGCGAGGTACGGCTGCAGCGTTCGTACGGCGTGGGGGCGCTCGGCGCGGTTGCGATCGAAGTTCACCGAGTTCGCGAGCCGTTCGGCGTTGGCGCGCACCTTCTCGACGAAGCGCGGGTCGGCATGGGTGACGAGCAGATCGTACGCGCGACTCCACAAGTTCGGCCGTGCGCCGATGGAGGGGTCTCGCCCGAAGATGAGTCGATCGAGCACGCACCTGGCCACGCGTGGATCGGGAGGCCACGCCAGCATCGCCTCGAGTCGGTGCTCGGTGAGCACGAGTGTTCCTTTGAGCAGCGTCGCCAACAGCGGAGTCACTCGCGTCGCGTCGAAGGGCTTCGCTGCGGCCAGCCAGCGCTCGTGAAACTCGTCGGGTTTGCCGTCGTCGCTGAAGGGCACGGCGCCGGCCTTCGCGAACGCCTCGAGCAGCTGCGCGAGCTCGGGTGCGCGTGTCTGCTCCCACGCCTGGCGCAGAGGCTCGATCACCTCGATCACACGACCCGCTTCGGCGTGTGCGACCGCTGCCTCGAGCGCAGCCGTCGTGCCTGCGAGCAACGGTGGCGCACTGGGCTTCTGGGGAATGGTCGCGTCGGGCGCGGGCCCGGCCAGGAGCTGCTCGGCCAGCTTCTGTCGTTTCGAAACGCTCGCCGCCTGGGCTTTCGACAACGCTGCAGGGGCGGGCAGGTCGTCGATGGCCCGTGAGATCCACCCCGCGAACTTCGGCCAGAACTGCGACTCGCCACCTCTCTTCTTTTTGCGAGCCTCGAGGCGCTTCTTCGCGCGCGTGTCGACCATCTCGGGGAGCGCCTTGAAGAGCTGCGTCCACGCCGGGAAGTTGCTCGAGGCGGTGAAGGGCGGCTCGTCGATCATCGTCAGCAGTGCTTCGCCCAGACGGGGGTCGGGCCCGTGGTCGAGCAGCTTGCGCAGTCGAAGGGGAATCGCCCCGACCGGGTCGCTCCAGAGGCCGGGCAGCAGTGTGGCGAGGTTCTCTGGGCAGAGTTGGGCCGCGCGCGCCTTCCACTGCGCGTCGTAGTCGTCGGCCTCTGGGT
>JAEUJR010000252.1 GCA_016793585.1 Archangium sp. | reverse complement strand
CTTCAGCGACATGGGCGTGATGTACCGAATGCTCGATCTCATGAAGCGCGAGAACCCGGCGGGCGGGCACGCGTACGAGATCGTGCTGCTCGACTCTCCGGCGACCGGCCACGCGCTCGCGCTCGCGCAGATTCCCGAGTTCCTCATTCGCATCATCCCCGGTGGGCCCATTCGCCGCGTGGCGGAAGAAGGGCTGGCCGTGCTCACCGACCCGCGCATCACCGGCACGATGATCGTGACGCTGCCCGAGACGCTGCCAGTGACCGAGGCGATGGAGCTGCAGACCGGCCTCACCAGCCACCGCCTGCCCGTCACCGCGATCGTGGTGAACCGGGTGCCGAAAGATCCCTTCTCGAAGGACGAGCGGGCCGCGTTGAACACGATGCTGGGCAACGCCACGACGACAGTCCTGGGAACGCGCGAGCTCAAGCGCATCGAGCGGGCCGAAGCGGCGCTCCACTTCTTGAAGGAGCGCGCCTCGGCCGAATACGTCGTGCTGGGCGAGGTCGAGGGCAACGGCAGTCAGGCGACGTTGAACGTGCTGCCCGCGCTGTGATCAGAACGTCGCCGTGAACCCGGTGAGCTTCTCGCTCTCGACCCACAAGCGCTGCGCCGCCGAGTCGTCCTGCGCCTGCTTGTTGGGGATCTTCGGTTTGCACTTGTCGAAGTACTTGCCCGTCACGCCTTCGACCTCGGGCGACGTCGCCAGGTAGATGCTCGTCTTCGCGCCCTTCTCGGGCGAGATCATGAACACGCCGGCGACCTTGCCGATGACGCCATAGATGCCGGGCTTGCCCGCGAAGAAGTTCGTGCTCACCACGCCGGGGTGAAGCGAGTTCACCGTGATGCGCTTCTTCTCGAGGCGCTTGGCGAGCTCACGGCCGAAGAGAATGTTCGCCAGCTTCGACCGGCCGTACGCCTTGAACGACGAGTACGGCTCGGTCATCAGATCGCCGAAGTCGATCGTCGCGCCGCGGTGGGCCTCGCTGGCGACGCACACCACTCGCGACGGCGCCGCCTTCTCGAGCGCCGGCACCAGCAGGTTCGTGAGGAGGAAGTAGGACAAGTGGTTCGCGGCGAAGGTGAGCTCGAAGCCGTCGACCGTCTTCTCGTGCGTCATGTTCACGCCGCCCGCGTTGTTCACGAGCACGTCGAGCCGGTCGTACTTCGCGAGGAACTCGGCGGCGAGCTTGCGCACGGCGGCCATCGACGACAGGTCGGCGAGCAGGAACGAGATGTTCTGGTTGCCCGAGGCGGCCTTCAGCTGCTCGGTGACCGTCTTGGTCTTCTCGGCGTTGCGGCCGACGATGATCAGCTCGGCGCCCTCCTTCGCGATGGCCTTCGCCGTCTCGTAGCCAATGCCGCCCGTCGCGCCCGTCACCAGCACCCGTTTGCCCGTCATCGTGCCCATGTCGTTTCGTCTCCGTTCGTGCGCGATGTAGTGAGCCGCGATCGTCGTCGCAACGAGCGCAGGCGGTCGTTAACATCACTTCACGATGCCGGCTGGCGAGCTGCACACCCTGGTGACCACGAAGAAGGTGATCGTCGCGTGCGGAGCTGGAGGTGTCGGCAAGACGACGACCTCGGCCGCGTTGGCGCTCGCCGGTGCGCGGGCTGGCCGCAGGGTGCTGGTGCTCACGATCGACCCCGCGAAGCGGCTCGCGCAGGCGCTGGGCATTCGTGAGCACATGCGCCACCCGACCCCGCTCTCGAAAGAGACGCTGGCCGAAGCAGGCATCACCACCGGCACCCTCGACGCGTGGATGCTGAACCCCGACGTCGTCTTCGAGAGCCTCGTGCACCGCATGGCGCCGTCGCCAGCCCAGGCCGAGCGGGTGCTGCAGAGCCGGTTGTTCCGTCACCTCTCCGAGCTCGTCGCCGGCATGCAGGAATACACGGCCGCCGAGGCGCTCTACGACCTGTCGACGAGCGGCAAGTACGACCTCGTGGTGCTCGACACGCCGCCTGCCCGCAACGCGCTCGACTTCCTCGAAGCGCCCGGAAAGCTCGCCCGCTTCCTCGACGAGCGCATCATCAGCATCTTCCTGCCGACGACCGCGCGCGGGTTCTTCAAGAAGGCGCAGGAGCTGATCGGCAGCGTGTTCAGCCGCGTGTTCGGCAACGAGTTCTTCGCCGAGCTGCAGGAGTTCCTCGCCGCCTTCTCGGGCATGTTCGGCCCCATGCGCGCCCACGCCGAAGGCGTTCGCAAGCTGCTCATGTCGAGAGACGCGGCCTTTCTGCTCGTGACCAGCCCCGATCAGGCCGCGCTTGAAGACGCGCGCTACTTCCGCGATCGCATCAAGTCGATGGGCCTGCCCTTCGCCGGCTTCGTGCTGAACCGCTCGTGGGTGCGCACCGACGGGCTGCTGCCACCGGAGCAGCTCACGCTGGCAGACCTGCCTTCGGCGAAGACGGCCATCGACAAGCTCAAGCTACTGGCGACCCTCGAGCTCGATCGCGTGAAGCGTGATCGTGATCTCCTCGCGCAGCTCGCCGCCGAGGTGCCGTCGACGGCCTTCGCGGTCGCGACGCCTTACCTCGGTGACGCGATCGAAGACGTGAGGGGCCTCGCGCAGCTGGCCCACGGCATCGTGGCGTGACGCTCACGAAACAGGGGAAGCGCCGACTTCGGTTGCACTACGCTGCGCCACCTCAACGCAGCTCCTCACTGGAGAGTCACATGTCGCTGAAGATCGAAGACCTGAAGGTCGGCACTGGCGCCGAGGCCGTCGCGGGAAAGCGAGTCACCGTTCACTACGTCGGCACGCTCACCAACGGCTCCAAGTTCGACTCCAGCCGCGATCGCGGCAGCGGCTTCACCTTCGGGCTCGGCGCGGGTCAGGTCATTCAGGGGTGGGACAAAGGCGTCGCCGGCATGAAGGTCGGTGGCCTGCGCAAGCTCACGATTCCGCCCGAGCTGGGTTACGGCGCCGGCGGCTACCCGCCCGTCATTCCCCCGAACTCGACGCTCATCTTCGAGGTCGAGCTGCTGTCGGTTGGCTGAGCCTTCGCCATGAACGAGAACGCGCTCAACGCGAACGTTGGCCATCGCCTGCGCGCGCTCCGTCTGTCGAAGAGCATCAAGCAGGCAGACGCCGCGCGTGAGCTCGGCGTCAGCCCCGCGTACCTGAACCTGATCGAGAAGGGGAAACGCGTCACCCCGTTTCCCCTCTTGTGGAAGGCGTTGCGCTTCTTCCAGGTCGACCCCGAAGAGTTCATGGCGCAGATCGGCGACGGGCGCGTCGATCAGGCGCTCGCGAGTCTGCTCGACGAGCCGCTGCTCAAGACGCTCAACCTCGATCAGGAGTCGCTGCAGTCGCTCTCGGCCGAGCCCAAGCTCGCGGGCACCGTCGCCGCGCTGTTCAACCTCTACAAGAACACGCGCATGCAGCTCGAGAACGTGATGACGCAGCTCTCGAGCCAGGAGCGCCCCGCCGCCTCGGGCTCCGACGGCCGGCTCGACTACTCGCCCTTCGACGAGACGACCGACTTCCTCGAGTCGCACGGCAACTACTTTCCCGAGCTCGAGGCCGAGGCCGAGGCGCTGCGCCACGACTTCGCCCTCGAGCGCCAGCTCGTCTCGACCCAGATGATCCGCATGGTCGAAGAGCGCTTCGGCTACCAGGTCTCGATCGAAGACTCTCCGTCGGGCAGCTCGGTGGTGCGCCGCCTCGACACCGAGAAGAAGCAGCTGAAGCTCTCACCGGGCCTCACCGAGCAGACGCTCAAGTTCCAGCTCGGCGCGACCCTCGGCCTGCTCGCGCTCGACAAGACGCGCCTCATCGATCGCATCATCGGCCAGCGCACGCGCCACGCCGAGACGCCGCGCCTGGTGAAGGTGAACCTCGCCAACTACTTCGCGGGCGCGCTCATGCTGCCCTACGGCGACTTCTTCAAAGAGGTGCAGCGCACGCGGTACGACATCGAGCTGCTCACCAACATCTTCAACGTCACCTACGAGACGGTCGCGCACCGCGTCTGCAACCTCGCCGACCCGAAACGCAAAGGCCTGCCCTTTCACTTCCTGCGCTGTGACATCGCCGGGAACATCTCGAAGCGCTACTCGGGCACGGGGCTCAAGTTCGCCTCCATGGGCAGCTGCGCGAAGTGGGCGGTGCACCTCGCGTTCCTGAACCCGTCGCAGATCACCCGGCAGTACTCGCAGATGCCCGACGGCACGACGTACTTCGACTTCGCCAAGGTTCAGCTGCAGCCCGTCGAAGGCAGCATCGTGCGCGGCACCGCCTACTCCATCGGCCTCGGCACCCACGCCGAAAACGCGAAGTACCTCGCGTACGGCCTGCCGATGCTCGAGCTCAAACGCGACGCGGTACCCACCGGCATCAGCTGCCGCTTCTGTGAGCGCACCGACTGCAACCAGCGCGCGGCGGCCAGCTACCGGTTCGCGTTCTCGTTCGACGAGTACACGAAGAAAGACTGCTTCTTCTCTCCGCTCGTCACCAGCGACCGTGAGCCGCAGCCGAAGAAGAGCTGAACGATGCGCGCCGCTCTTCTGCTCGCGATCGCCGGCTGCACCTGGACGGTTCAGGGCTCGACGTTTCGCACGAAGGAAGGTGACACGGCCTTCGAGCGCGCGGTCGAGGCCGTCAACACGCACTGCAACGGCGCTCGTTTCGTGAACCCCGACGCGCAGATCGTCACCAGCCACTGGCAGGTGTTTCACTCCCGCGACGGCGCCTTCCTCGTGCGGTACCAGGTCTCACTGGTGAAGGCGGCCGACGAGCTGGGCGCCGAGGTGCGGGTGGGCGTGACGATGAAGCAGTGCCCGTTGGTCGATCTCGCCGAGCTCGATGCCCTCGGAGACTCCGACACCTGCCAGGTCGCCTTCTCGATGCCGACCGAGGTGGCCAACGCCCAACAGGACGCGGTGCGAAAAGTGGAGTACGACGTGCGCCGCTGAAGGGCCGGTGTCACAAAGGCTGCTCATGCGAACGCTTCCACTCGTTGGGTTGATGTTGCTTGCCGCGTGCGGCCCTCAGGGCCCTTTTCCCCTCGAGCCCGTGCCGAACGCGATCGTTCCGCCGCCGACGCTCACGGTCACGCCCATGCCCGGGCCCTTCAACGGCACCGTGACGCTCACCATCACGTCGGATCAGAAGAGCACCGTGTTCTGGAGCTCCGATGGCAGCGACCCTCGCACGACCTCGCGTGGCCGCACCGAAGCCGACGCGCCCGCGACCCTCACGCTCGACAAGACGACCTCGCTGAAGATCTTCGCGAGCAACGGCGGCAAAGACAGCGAGCTGTTCGACGGCACGTGGGTGCGCGCAGGCGGCCCGGTCGGCTCCATCAGCGGCACCGTCGTCTTCGGCGCGTTCTGCGCCAACAAGGAGATCGGCATCGGCCGCAACGGCAACATCAAGAAGCTCGGCAAGGCGCCGATGATGGCCGGCACGTTCCCCTTCACCTACGAGGGGCTGCAGTCGGGCACCCACCGCCTCACCGCGTATTGCGATCGCAACGGCGACGGAAACCTCACCCCGTTTCTCGACTTCAATGGCGACACCGTCAACGTCGCGCTCGATCTCACCGACCCGTTCAAGGCAAGCGCCGAGGGCGTGAAGGTCTTCGTCGGAGCCTCGGGCACCGGGCTCGGCACGCTGCGCGGCACGATCATTCTTCCCAGGCCGCCGCCCCTGCAGAACCTGTCGATGTCCGTGCTCCCGGCCGACGCGCTCATGGGCGGCCTCGACCCGCAGGTGCTGCTGCAGCAGCTTCAGAACGGCTACCGCATCTTCACCACCCCGATGGAAACCGAGTACCCGTACGTCGTGACCGATCTGCAGCCGGGCCGCGTGCTGCCCGTGCCGTCGCTCATCGGCTTCGGAGGCGGTGGCATCGCGATCAACCTGCTCGCGAACCCGCTCTCGCCCACGCTCATCGAGGCCGACAAAGAGACGGTGAAGGACTTCGCGTTCGGGCCGGTGACGTTGAGCGGGAACATCACGGTGGCCTCGGCGAGCGCTCCGACGGGCGGGCTCGCGTTCGGCATCGTGGCGGCGCGCATCGTGTCGCTGCAGGACGGCGTGCAGGCGATTCTGATGCCGGTGCTCTTCACGCGAGACCCGATGACGATGGATGCACGCTCGACCTATTCGGGAGCCGCGCTCAAGGCCAACCAGACCGTGACGCTTCGGGTCTTCACCAACGCCGCGGGCGCGAACCCGATCACCGACGCGCTGACCTGGGTCGTGAACCCCTTCTCGAGCACGCCCGGCCACGCGACGGTGAACATCACCAACGTCGATGCGACCCGCGACATCGTCATCCCGTGACATGATCGGCGCGTGAAAAACGCGCTCATCTCAGTCCTCGTCGTCTCAGCTTCGTGTGGAATGCCGGTGGTCGCGCCCGATGCTGGCGGGCCAGCCGCTGGCGGAAGCGCGAGTGCAGGTGGAATTGCGAGCGCAGGTGGGTTCGTGAGTGCGGGTGGCTTTGCGACTGCGGGCGGCGGACTCGCGAGTGCAGGCGGCTTTGCGAGCGCCGGTGGGGCGGCTGCTGGAGGAACGGCAACTGCGGGAGGAACGGCAACCGCGGGAGGAAGTGCGGGCGGCTCGGTCTCGACCGGTCGACTCATCGCTTATGTCGGCAGCGGGAACGGCAACATCACCGCCTACGCCGTCAATGCGACCACTGGAGCAATGGCCCTGCTCGGCGCCACCAACGGTGGAACGAACCCCAGCTTCCTCGCCTTCGACGTGCCGCGCTCCCGGCTCTACGCGGTGAACGAGGGCAACCCAGGCCAGATCGCGGCGTTCGAGCTTCGCGCAGACGCAGGAATCTCCCTCATCAACCGCGTCAGCTCGCAAGGCGCCGGGCCTGCGCATGTCTCGGTTCATCCCTCCGGCCGGTTCGTGATGGCCGCCAACTACACCGGCGGCAACATCGCCATTCTCCCCGTGCGTGACGGAGGCCTCGGCGCGGCGACCGACACTGATCCGTCCGGAGGGCAGGCGCACCAGATCATCGCCGACGCGACGGGCCGCTTCGTCTACGTGCCGTGCAAAGCAGCTGACTACGTCGCCCAATACCGCTTCGACGCCGACGCGGGCACGGTGAGTGCGCTCACGCCAGCGACGGTGGCGACGGCGGCGGCCGCAGGGCCCAGGCACCTCGCGCTGCACCCGGGTGGGCAGTGGGCGTTTCTCATCAACGAGCTCGACGACACGATGACGTCGATGCGCGTCGCGGCCGATGGACGGCTCACGGCCGTCGATACGAAGTCGACGCTGCCGGCAGGCTTCAGCGGCACCAACACGTGCGCTGAAGTGCAGGTGCACCCGAACGGCCGCTTCGTCTTCGGGTCGAACCGCGGCCACAACTCGATCGTCAGCTTCTCCTTCGACGAGACGAGCGGCGCGCTCACCCTCGTCGGGCACACGCCGACCGGCGGCGCCACCCCCAGGCACTTCGACCTCGATCCGTCGGGTCAACTGCTGCTCGTCGCGAACCAGGGCGCTGGAAACGTGCACGCGCTGCGCATCGAGCCCTCGACGGGAGTGCTCACGCCGCTCGGCCTGCAGGCCACGGTGAACTCGCCCGCCTTCGTGGGAATGGTCTCGCTGCCCTGAAGGCCGTCAGGCCGCCTGCGGCTTCGTGACCTGCTCCGGCGAGCCCTCGGGGCACACCTCGAACAGCTTGAAGCGCGAACGCGAGCCGAAGTTGTTTCGCCGAATCATGCTGCCCAGCACCGTCAGCACGTCGCGGGTGTGGTCGAGGCCCTTGTCGAGTGACGCGAACACGTCGATGCCGGGGCCGCGGTACAGCTCCTTCGCCGTGAGGTGGCCGCCCATGGTGGCCTTGAGCTTGCCCAGCGGAGAGCCCAGCGCGAGCGCGTACAGGTACATGCCGCGCACCCAGCCATCGACCTCGAGCTTCGACGGCGCGTCACCGAACGCCTCCTGAGACGACACGCGCATCAGCTCGTACAGGCCGCGGCCGACGCCCTTCGCGCCGCTCGCCTTGCGAATCTGCATCTTGGTGCGAATCGCGGGCGTGCCGACGAGCGGAGAGCCGTGAAGATCCTGCATCAGGGCCAGTGACTGCGCCCACTCGATGCGATGTCTCGCCGCCGAGCCCGACTCGCCCTGCTTCGCGTGACTCACGACGAGCGACTGCACCAGCGGCTCCATCACGCGGCTGACGCAGAGCTGCGTGAAGTAGCCCGCGACGAAGGCGAGGCCAGCTTCGGTGCCGACGAGCGCGCCGTTGGAGACGAGCTCGGCCGCTTTCAGCCCGAACGAGACCGGCGCGCGCTCCCGCATCAACCGGGTGAACGTGGGGGCTTTGCCGTGACCGAACCAGGCGTCGAGGCCCAGCTTCCAGCCGCCGAACCAGGGCAGCTCGACGAGGGTGGCA
>JAEUJR010000209.1 GCA_016793585.1 Archangium sp. | reverse complement strand
CGTCAAACGCGACGCCTCGGTGGCCACCTTCCTTCGCAGCGTGCCCGTCTTTCACGATCTGAAGGGAGCGAGCCTCGACATCCTCTTCGACTTCCTCGAGGAGCAGACGTGGGCGCCGGGCGATCACATCTTCAACGAGGGTGAGCTCGGCCGCACGATGTACGTGATTCGCGACGGAGAGGTCGAGGTCGCGCGCAAGTCGACCCGCGGGAACCAGGTGCCGATCGTTCGACTGGGGCCCGGCGAGACCTTCGGCGAGATGACGCTGGTCGAGCTGCAGCCGCGCTCGGCGACGTGCGTGGTGAAGAAGAAGACGACGACGTACGCGCTGACGAACCTCGACCTGTGGAATCTCTACAAGGCCGACAACTACGCCTACATCATCATTCTGCAGAACATCTGCCGCATGCTCTCGCGTCGCCTGCGCAAGGCCGACAGCCGCATCGTCGAGTTCCTCGACATGCTCGATGAGGCGGGCGTGGCGAAGAAGCCGGCGAAGGCCAAGAAGGCGAAGAAGAAGTAGCCGATGTTCACCGGGCGCGTGCAGGACGTGGGAACGGTGGAGCGCGTCGTCGCGGGCCCCGTCACCGACGTGTGGATTCGATCAGGCTTCGAGCCCGGCGAGTTCAGACACGGCGAATCGATCAGCTGCGACGGCGTGTGCCTGACGGTGGTGGAGTGGAAGGAGCGCTCTTTTCGGGTGCAGGCCGCGCCCGAGACGTTGAGCCGCACGACGCTGTCGAGCTGGTCGAACGGCACGAAGGTGAACCTCGAGAAGGCGCTCAAGGTGGGCGATCGGCTCGGCGGTCACTGGGTGCAGGGGCACGTCGACGGCGTCGGCGAGGTGTTGGCCGTCGGGCCCGATGGCGGCTCGTGGCGGCTGCGCGTGTCGCTGCCAGCGGCGCTCGCGCCGTTCTTCGTCGAGAAAGGCTCGGTCTGCATCGACGGCGTGTCGTTGACGCTCACCCACGTCGACGCGACGAGCTTCGGGGTCATGCTGATCCCCGAGACCTGGGAGAAGACGTCGTTGTCGACGAAGCGGCCTGGCTCGAAGGTGAACCTCGAGGCCGACATCGTGGGCAAGTTCGTCGCGAAGATGATCGGGCAACGGGGCGGGCTCACCGAAGAGCAGCTGCGGCTCGCCGGCTTCGTGAAGTAGCGCGTGGAAGCGCTGATTCGGTCGGTCACCGAGGTCGCGTCGGTTCCGCTCGTGCCCGAAGTTCGCCTGCACCTGTTGATGCCGAGTCATGCCTTGTGGCGCGCGAGCCCCGACGAGGCGAAGGCGCACGGGCTCGACATGCCGTACTGGGCGTTCGCGTGGCCGGGCGGGCAGGCGCTGGCGCGGTGGGTGCTCGACAACGGCGACTCGGTGCGCGGCAAACGGGTGCTCGATGTCGGGAGCGGCGGTGCCATCGAAGGCGTCGCGGCCGCGCTTCGCGGAGCCCACGTCACCTGTGTCGACGTCGATGCCGTCGCAGACGTCTGCGCACAGCTGAACGCGAACGAGAACGGCGTGTCGCTCGAGACGCTCACGGTCGATCCGCTCTCCCGCGCTGCTGACGCGTTCGACTGCGACGTGGTGCTGGTCGGCGATCTCACCTTCGATGAAGCGATCACCGCGCGCTTGCTTCCGTGGCTCGAGGCCCATCACGCGCTGGGGCGGCTGGTGCTGGTGGGCGACGCGGGCCGGGTTCCGATGCCGTCACGGTTCGAGGTGGTCGGCTCGTTCACTGCGCCGTTCGATGGAAACCCCGAAGGCTCGACCAACTGGACCGTTCAGGTGCGCAGGCTTCGTTCGTAAGGTCGCCGGCCATGCGAATGCTCTCGTGCAGTCTGCTGGTGGCTTCCGTGGCGAGTGCCGACGGCGGGGGCTCGGCGCGGCAGCTCTTTCATGCGGCGCGCGCGGTCGCACCCGAGTCGGGTCAGGTGACCGCGCCGGCGTGGCTGCTGGTCGACGGCGCGCGCATCGTCTCGCTCGGCACGACGCGGCCAGCTGGCGATGCCGGAATCGTCGAGCTGGGCGAAGTGACGATCCTCCCCGGGTTCATCGATGCGCACGCTCACCTGCTGCACGTCGAGCAGCCCAACGAGGACTCGATCGTGAGCGAAGCGATCAGCCTCTCGGACGCTGATCGCGCGCTGCGTGGTGCGTGGCTCGCCGGTCAGGTGCTTCG
Organism: Archangium sp.; assembly: GCA_016793585.1. The sequence goes on along the minus strand of JAEUJR010000209.1, from coordinate 1,868 downwards.
CGCCGGGTTCACCACGGTTCGTGATCTCGGCAACTCGGGTCAGGGCGGCGACGTCTCGCTGCGGCGCGCGGTCTCGGCGGGGTGGGTCGTGGGCCCGACGATCATCGCCTCGACGCGAGCGTTGGCTCCGCCGCTGGGCCAGTTCGGGCGGCTCGCGCCTGCGCATCACGCGCTCGCTGCGCAGGAGTACGCGATCGTTCGCACACCGGAGGAGGCGACCGCCGCAGTCGCAGACGCGCTGGCCTCGGGCGCCGACTGCATCAAGGTGATCGTCGACAGCGGGCGCGGGCGTGAGCTCGATCAGCCGACGCTCGAGGCGATCGTCGCGCGCGCCCACCGGGCGAAGGTGAAGGTGGCTGCGCATTGCGTTCAGGCCGAGGCCGCGGAGCGCGCGGTAGCAGCGGGCGTCGACTCCATCGAACACGGCTATCAGGTGAGTGACGCGACGCTCGCGGCGATGGCGAAGCGGGGCATCGCGCTGGTGCCGACCGACTACCCCGCTTCGTTCTACGAGCTGTTCGCTCCTCAGCGGCCAGCCGAAGCGCGCGCGAAGGTGATCGCCTCGTTCGTCGAGTTTCGGGAGCGCTCGAAGAGCCGGCTCAAGCGCGCGGTCGCGAACAAGGTGCCGATCGTCTACGGCTCGGACACCTACGTCGAGACGCCGCTGGGCGACCGCGGCCGCGAGATGGCGCTGGTGTTCGAGGCATACGCCGAAGCTGGCCTCAGCCCGCTCGAGGTGCTGCGCAGTGCGACCAGCACCGCCGCCAGACATCTGGCCCTTCCGGGAGGCACGCTGCAGGCCGGAGCGCCCGCCGATCTCGTCGCCGTCGAAGGAAACCCGCTCGAAGACGTGAAGGCGCTCGGGCGGCCCCGGTTCGTCGTGAAGCAGGGCGTGCTGCAGCGCTCAGCGCAGTGACGTCTCGAGCGCCACGAGCTCGGCCTCGAGCCGATTGGCCTCGCGACGGTTGAGCCACCCGACGGTCGCGAAGACGGCCAGCACGAGCACCCCGACGCCGATGACCACCGAGCGACTGGTGGCGTCATGCATCTGCAGCGCGAGGCCGACGAGGAAGCAAGCCAGCCCCGGCAGCATCGGCAGCAAGTAGCCCAGCCACACCCGGCGGAGCAGGGTGATCTGCCGACGCAGCATGCGCTGGTGGAAGATGACCAACGGCTCCGCTGGCGACGGCTGGTCGACCCGCCCTCCCGCGAACACGAAGGCGACCGCGACCAGCACGCCCACGACGCTGAGCCAGGCGCCGACGCTGACCAGCCCCGACTCCCTCATGGCGACTCCCGAGAAGGCGAGCGCACCAATCAGCCCGGCGACGAGCTCCTGCAGGTTCCGTCGCGAGATGAGTCGGGTGAACGTGCTGGTGCGCTGCTCCAGCGCCGCCGGTTCGACGACGAGCTGGTCGATGGGCATCGACTGCCACCGGGCCTTGAGGTCACTCATCTCGCGCTCCTTCGAAGTGCCGCGTGAGCAGCTGTTTGAGCCGGTGAATGCGGGTGGCGACGTTGGCCGCCGACAGGCCGCTCACCTCGGCGATGGCTTTGGCGTCTTCGCCCTCGAGGTAGAGCAGCAGCAGCTGGCGATCGATCGGCGCGAGGCGATGGGCGAGCCGCAGCAGCCGCTCGAGGGCGTCGCGCCGTTCGAGCGATTCGGTCGGCACCTCGGCAGACGCCAGCTCGAGGGTGTCGAGATCGACCAGCGGCCCGCCGCGCCGCTCTTTGAGGGCATGGCTGGCGCCCACGTTGTTCGCCACGCGGAAGACCCACGTGCGCAGCGAACACTGGTGCGAGAACCGGGCGAGGCTCTCCCACAGCGCGAGGTGCATCTCCTGGAGCAGCTCCTGTCGGCGAGCGTC
>JAEUJR010000183.1 GCA_016793585.1 Archangium sp. | reverse complement strand
CGGTTCCTCCGGCTGAAGCGGAGCCACCAGCCGAAGTCGAACCACCAGCCGAAGCTGAACCACCAGCTGACGCGGAGCCACCAGCTGACGCGAAACCACCCGCTGAAGCAGAACCGCCCGCTGAAGCAGAACCACCAGCCGAAGCGGCGCCGCCAGCCGAAGCGGAACCGCCAGCCGACGCGGAACCGCCAGCCGACGCAGCACCACCAGCCGACGCAGCACCACCAGCCGACGCAGCACCACCAGCGGCCGCTGTTCCGCCCGCTGAAACCCCGCCATCAGCGCCGGGCATCGAACCGCATGCAGATGCGACACACACGATCGCCGCGAGGAGTCTGATCATGGCGGGGCACTTTGGCAGACCGCAGCGCATGTGGATCGGCGGTTTCGAGCGCAGCCTTGTCCTTCGAGCTCGTCACCACGACATCGCCTCCTCCCCGAACTCCGTCACGTCGAAGATGTCAGGTGCGGCTGACGCTCCGCTTCGACAGCGTGAGGTTTTCGCGAGCATCAAGGACAGCGTCGAGCTCACCATTCCCGATGGTGCCGCCCGCTTCACCGCGTCGTTCGCGAAGGTTCGGGCAAGCCTGGCGCCGCGATGATTCCGTGGAAGACGGTGTTTTGCCCGAAGAGGCCATCAAGGACGTGGCGGTCTACACCGCTGATCTTGCTGCTCGCGGCCGCGCAAAACGGCTCGCGAAGTAGCCCATTGCGCAGCACGTCACCTTCCGGTGTTCCTCTGCTGGCCACTCGACAAAGGCCCTGTTTGTGCGCTCAATGCGCATCTTCGTCTTTCCCGAAGGGAGCATGACCCATGGCGCAGCCGCTGAAGCACTCCGTGAAGCTCGAGCAGCAGGACTCGGGCCTGGCGTTTCTCAACATTCGCCTCGAAGGTGATCTCACCGCCGCGGCCGCGAACCCCATCACCAACGACGTGCAGGGCCAGGTCGAGCGCCTTTCGGGCCGCCCCTTCGGCCTGCTGTTCGACCTGCGCAATGTCACCTCGTGCGATGACGGCGGCGCGGGCGCCATGCAGAAGATCGAGATGAGCGCGGCCGACAAGGGCCTCGAGGTCGTCGCCCACCTGGTGAAGCAGAAAGAGCTCGTCACCGAGGCGAACAAGGCCACCAAAGAAGCCGGCGCTGAGAAGCTCTACGGCACCTTCGACGACGAGTCTGCGGCGCGCCGTTTCGCCAGCGGCCTGGCCTCCTGATTCTCTCCATCGCCCTCTCTCTCGAGAAAAACCAAGACCATGAAAGTCAACCGCAACCAGACGAACACCGTCGCCAACACGCCCGCTCCCGCGCCTGCGAAGACGCCCGAGAAGGCCGCCTCGACGCAGGCGCCCGCCGCGCAGGGCTGGAACGCCACGGGCAGCGCGAAGCCGAAGGGTGAGGTCACCACGCCCACCGCGCAGCATGGCAACCCCGTGAACGACGCCGTCGCCACGCTGACGAAGGCGATGAAGGGCATGGGCACCGACGAAGCTGCGGTGCTCAAGACGCTCGAGAACCAGCCGCCCGCTTTCGTCGCCTCGCTCGCCAAGGCCTTCGAGGCCCAGACCGGCCAGAGCCTGCGCAAGGCGCTCAACTCCGAGCTGTCGGGCGGCGATCTTCGCCGCGCCCTCGCCTCGCTCGACGCGTCACTCGTGAAGCCGGGCGGCGGCCCGACGAGCGGCATCGCCGACAAGATCAACGTGCTCCGCAATCAGGGCACCGTCTCGGAGTCGGAGCTCGTCAACACCTACAAGGCGACGACCAACAACAAGATCGAGCTCATGATTCAGGGCGAGAACGCCTTCCCCAAGGTGTTCGAGGCGATCGACGGCGCCAAAGATCACATTCACATGAGCTACTACATCTTCAACGACGACAAGCTGGGCAACCAGATGGTCGACAAGCTCATCGCGGCCAAGCAGCGCGGCGTCGACGTGAAGGTGATGATGGACGGCGTGGGCTC